>NZ_CAXAVR010000026.1:0-28705 GCF_963972535.1 uncultured Salegentibacter sp. | reverse complement strand
GATTGTTGAACATCTATATTTCCACATTCATAAGTAATTCTGAAGATTCGCTGATAAACTGCGGGTGACTGTTGTTGTAAAAAATCCTTATAGCTTATACTTTCAATCTCTTCAGTAAAAGAAATGCTTCCACCTAAATCTGTAAAAACTTGCTGAGAAATAGTGGTAAATTCATTTGCCAAGCCCGGAATAGAGTCGTCTATAAAATCATTATCACAAGTTTGAATTGTTTGATTTTGTGGTGCGGTAATTTCTGGTTCTCCTATTACAGAAATCTTAATGGGAGCTCTGTTAGGGCTTATACAGCTTGCGGACTCTCCTTCAGCAACGTAATAGATGAATTCACCAGACTGCGAAGTAGATGGAATAATTTGAACTTCGGGAGAAGTATCTTCTTCGCTGGTATAGTAATATAAATTGAAATCGGGATTACTGGGTACAGCTGTTAATGGATCTGCTTCATCGTTAAGACAATAAGTGATTGCTTCAGTTTCAGGTACCGAAGCTATAGTTGTAATTTCTATAGTAAAAGGTATTGCGCAATTCTCGGTTCCCGGGATTACCGCATAATATTCACCCGAATTATTTGGAATGGGATTATTGGTAGTATACTCGGTACTATTATTCGTTACCGGAGATTCGTTAAAGAACCTTGTTCCGTTAGGAAACCCTGAATTAATTTCAGAAATACCTATTGGATCTTCTCTATTACAATACACAAATTTTCTGGCTTCATCTGAATTTTGGCAATTTTCAGCTCGAAAATTGGTAGCGTCTATGGCTACTTCAAAAGGAGTAGTAATAGGTTCTCCCTGGCAGGTTCCTTCGGTTTCATATCCCTGAATAAGGTCTTTGTTTTGAAAAGTAGTACCTGTTATAGCTCCGCGACCACTAATATTTCCGTTAAATCTTATAAGATCAAAACCCGGACAGATATTGGAAAGAATAGTACAATTTTTAGTTACCCCAAATTTTATGGTGAGATCGGCTAAAACATCATTGGTATTGTTTGCCAGCGGTAATTCATCTATTTCCCAAACTATAGATCCGGTTGCACCTAAAGTGGGATCAAAATATACTTCATTATTTTGCGGACTGGGAGAGAAATAAAAATTGGTTGAAAAACCATTAGGAAGATAATCGGCGTTATATGGAACCGGAATTACCACTTTTACGTCTTCTACATTCTCGGTCCCTTTATTTTTTAATTCAACCTTATAGCTTAATTCGTCACCGGGTACTGCATTATATGGTGGATTGCCCGCTATATTTCCATTTATTGCGCTTAAAGAGGAGATACCTTCAATTTCAGGAATGTAAGCGTCTACAGACATGGCAATTGAAAAAATGGAGTAGGTGTCCTGGGTAGAACCATACCTAAAGGTGGTACTGGTTTGGTTATTGTCTATAACTGAATTCCCGGCATTTGGAATATTGAACATGCTAATGTCTATTCCGGTATTATTAGTATAATTTGGTGTTCTTGAAGAACCATTATTTTGAATTGAAGAATTAAAGAAATTATTAGTAATGTTTTGCTCGTGAGAAAGACTTAACCAGGTATTATTACTATTCTTTTTTATCTGAAAATAATCTCCTGAAATCCCTACATCACCTTCGCCAGCCATTATTCCCATTTTCATATTTACGGGGCCAGATTGCGCGGTATTAAATCCCGAAACAGGAAGTTCATAATTTGCCACAACATTCCCTTCAACGTGAGCATAGCCATCAAAAACGGTAACATCCCTCCAATCCATTTGCGAATTTTCATAGATCACAATCATTCCCCATCCGCCGTAAAAACCGGTAGTACCACCGTTACCTTCACTTAGTTCCATATCGGCAACCCAATATTCCCCGGTACCATTGTTTTTCACTAAATCGGTTACTTCTGCATAAGCAGCATACATATCTGATGGTCCAGGGAAAAGAATATCATTCACGTTTGCGCTAATAGTTTGATAAGCAGAGTTATTTGGACCTTTTACTTTTATGTTTCTTTTAGCATTGGTCTTTCCAGAATTATTGGTACGTCCAGACCAATAAAGTCCGGCATAAATTATATTGGAGCACTCAGGATTTGCTCCATTTTCGTTTGAAAATTCAAGAACAGCTGCAGAGGAGTTTTTGGTGGAAGAAACGTTGTCTTCGTCTACAAATTGCATTAAATTGTTACTGTTATTTGTATTTTCCCCATAGGAAAAAAGGCTAAGATTGGTGTTGCCAATCATAGTGAAGTCTCCCTTAATATTATAGATCTTTTTTGAGGTAGAATATTGTGAAGTTCGTTGCTGAAATTCCTTATATACCTGTGCATTTACAGCCGCAGTGCAAAATAACAATGTAAATGCTATTAATACGAATCTTGTATAGGTAAACTGATTTCTAAAGTAGTTTTTTTCCATAATCCTGAATTTATGAGGGCAATATTTTATTGCTCTGTTGTAGTCCTGTAAAGAACTTTTACGTTAGAAGTATTCTCTAGCATATTTTGAATATTAGATACATTACATTCAAAATCACATTCAATTAAAACATATTTTAAAGCAGTACTTTTAATAGAACTTAGATCTAAACTTGTATATAAATTGTTTGAGGAATGCTTAATTAGAATTAAAACAACACTTTGCAATTCGGTTTTAAGCGAGGAGATATTTGATAAATATTTAGAGGGTACAATTACCAGTTTTGGCGCTCCATCTCCCATTTTGGCGTGCTCATTTTCCTGAACAACTAGTAGCGGATTTAATTCGAAAACCAGATTCTTAAGATTTTCTATTTCCCCAGAGTCAAAATTTTGTTGATTTCGGGTTTGAGTAGATTGTTCTTCTATTAATTGGTCAAAATTGGTAATCGAGTAATTTTCCTGTGCATTGCCAATAAAAGTATTAGCAAACAATACAAGGATAAGGAGTTTAAAGAGTGAATTTATTTTCATAATTCTATAGTTCTGTTTCCCGTTTTTCAAGGGAAAAATTATTTTAAATTTTGGCATAAAAAGGTCACTGATCCTTAGGGGAAGGATCAAACAAGGGTAGTTTTTTTAAAATATTTACGAATGTGAGATTTACACTTTGAAAACTTTTGGGGTAAGTTTTTAATAGGAAAGTATGGGGGATGACCTATTTTAAATGTTAATCTTAGGATAAAATTACAGTGAATAATCTTTAAAAGACCAAATTGTCTTTTTTTTTAGATTAAAGCCTATTTATTTTCGTTGAATGGTAATATTGAAGTAAAAAATACGGGAAATCAGGTGGTTAATATTTCAAATAAACGTTTTTAGCCATTGTTTAAAAGAATTTATAACAGCAGATAAACCTTAGGTTTAAACATAAAAAAACCACCCGATAAGGTGGTTAATTATAAAAAAAGTTGAGGTAATTAGGTAGTTAGTTTTGTTCGTACATTAAAATTCTATGTTGTTCACCTTCTATTAAAGGGTGTTCTTGCAGGTCTATTTCATAGATAAAACCTTCTTCTATAGTTGTAAAAATATCATATTCGTCCTGTACCGTATAACCTAATTCCTGTCTTGCATAATCTATCCAGGTTTGGTAAGTAGGGACATCCATTTTATTTTTATTAGAGATAACCGTTAAAAAGTCGTCTTGAATTTCTATAGTATAACGCGCACTTTTACCGTTTTTACTGGTTTTTTGATCTATCCAATTACCTTCATCCATTTTTGAGATTTGAAGTTCACTTAAATTTTGAGGGTTAAAATCTACGGCATAAACTACGTGATTTCTGCTATAGCTATCTGGATTTGTCATTCCAGCGGTACAGCTTCCTAAACTTATAGCAAGAATAATAATAGAAGCCTTAGTGAGTATTTGATTTTTAAATTGGAAAAAATTCTTATAAAAATTCATTTGCAATTTAATTTTAGTTTAATTTAATAATGGCGATTAGTTAAATGTATTGAACAAAATTAAGCGATATTACTTTTTATATGTATTATTATTAATATTTTTAGTTATATCGCATTATTATTAGATAAAATGTAATGGAATGCATTTCGTCGGTGTTTTTGGTCGAACTTATTTGCAGAACATAGAAATGAGTGCAGTTCGTCTATATTTAGTTCTTTTTTCTATTTGCATTTCAACTATAAAAAGCAGAATCTTATCTCAAAATTTTTCCGGCTTCAGCCTAAAACTTGTAAATTGCAGCAAAGCAAAACACAATGCAAAAGAGCCTTGATGATTACCGAAAAAGCTATGGAAAAAGCGAACTTTTAGAAGATAATGTCCCGTCTTTTCCACTGCCGCTTTTTACCGCCTGGTTTGAGGAGGCGGAAGAGCATCCTGAAATAGCAGAAGTAAATGCTATGAGTCTCGCCACCTGTGGAATAGAAGGATTTCCAAAAAATCGTATAGTACTTTTAAAGTCTTTTGGTGAAATGGGTTTCAGTTTTTATACTAATTATAATTCTGAAAAAGCCCGGGATATTGAAGAAAATCCAAGAGTTTGTTTATCCTTTTTCTGGCCACCATTAGAACGGCAGGTAATTATTAAAGGTGTTGCAATGAAAACTACCGAAGAAGAATCTGCAGCTTATTTTGGTTCCAGACCCCGGGGAAGTCAATTAGGCGCCTGGGCTTCTAACCAAAGTAATGTTTTAAGCTCCCGCGAAGAACTGGAAGAACAGTTAAAAGAAATTGAAGAAAGATATCAAAATAAAGATGTAGATAAACCACCTCACTGGGGCGGTTATCTGGTAACCCCCAGAAGTTTTGAATTCTGGCAGGGTAGAAATAACCGTTTGCACGATAGGATAATCTATGAATTTATAGAACAGGATACCTGGGAACGTAACCGTTTAGCACCTTAAAATTGAAATTATGAAACGATTAATTCTAGTGAGACACGGCAAATCGTCCTGGGGAAATAATTTACCAGATGAAAAAAGACCGCTTAAGAAACGTGCTTATAACGATGCTGAGGTAGTTTTGAAAACCTTTAAGGAATTTCAAAGTGGAAATTTAACTTTATGGAGCAGTCACGCAGTTAGGGCAAACACCACGGCAAATCTTTTTAAAGACGAAATGGAAATACCCGATGATAGATTCACCGTAAAAAAAGAACTTTATACGTTTGATGAAAGTCAATTACTCTCTGTAATTAAAACCTGCCCCGATAATGTAGAAAAACTCATGGTATTTGGGCATAATCCCGCAATGACGGGTTTGGTTAATCGGTTAGGCGATAAACCTATAGACAATTTACCTACTACAGGACTTTGTGTAATAGATTTTGATTTAAATTCCTGGAAAGACATTGAAACCGGTAAAACTTTACTACAATTATTCCCCAAAAACTTACGCTAATTTATGCCGCAAAGAAAATATTTAAACAGGGAACTCAGCTGGTTACAATTTAATGCCCGGGTTTTACAGGAAGCCGAAGATGAAACTGTTCCACTTATAGAACGATTAAGATTTCTGGGAATTTTCTCTAATAATTTAGACGAATTTTTTAAAGTAAGGTATGCTACCGTAAAAAGAATTGACCTGGCAGGAAAAGCAGGAAAAAGCGTTCTGGGCGGAATTAAAGCCAGCAAACTACTTGAAGAAATTACCCAAATAGTAATTGAACAACAAGCCGAAAGCCTTAAGATTTTAGACGATATTCAGCATCAGTTAAAAGATTATAATATTCATATTATTAATGAGAAACAGGTTTCTGCTACGCAGCAAAAATTCATTAAAAACTTTTTCCTTTCCAAAGTAAGTCCGGCCCTTGTAACTATAATTCTTAATGATCTTCCTGAAATTCCAAGTTTAAAAGACAGTGCAGCCTATTTAGCCGTAAAGATGGTGATGAAAGAGGAAAAGCCTCAAAAAGGAATTTCAAAAGTGCTGGTTAAAACCGAAAAAGACCGCAAATATGTTCTAATTGAAATTCCTCGAAGCATAGAACGCTTCGTAGTGCTTCCAGAAGAAAATGGGAAGCAGTATATAATCCTGTTAGACGATTTAATTCGATATAACCTGGGTACAATTTTTAATATTTTTGAATACGAAAGTATTTCGGCACATATGATAAAGATTACTCGGGATGCCGAGTTGGACATAGACAGTGACCTGAGTAAAAGTTTTATTGAAAAGATTTCCAGTAGTGTAAAAGATAGAATTAAGGGGGAGCCGGTAAGATTTGTTTACGATATGAACATTGCCGATGATACTTTGTCTTATTTAATGAATAAAATGGGCATAGAATCTACCGATAGTATTATTCCCGGTGGGCGTTACCATAATAGGCGTGATTATATGAATTTTCCCAGTCTTGGCCGTGAAGATTTACTTTATAAACCTATAGAGCCTTTGCCAATTCCTGGGCTTATATTACAAACCAGTTTGTTTGGAAGTATTGCCAGGAAAGATTATCTATTGTATGCACCATACCAAAGTTTTGCCTATACTGTTAAGTTTTTAAGGGAAGCCGCCTTAGATCCAAAGGTGAAAACTATAAAAATCACTATTTACAGATTGGCAAAAATATCTCATATTGCCAGCTCTTTGATTAATGCTGTAAAAAATGGCAAAAAGGTAATTGTGCAAATTGAATTACGCGCTCGTTTTGATGAAGTTGCCAATATTCGCTATGCTGAACAAATGCAAGCAGAAGGGGTTCAGCTTATTTTTGGCGTGCCGGGTTTAAAAGTTCATTGTAAAGCCTGTGTAATAGAGCGGGAAGAAGAAGGTAAAACAAAGCGCTATGGCTTTATTAGTACCGGTAATTTTAACGAATCTACTTCTCGCATCTATACTGACTATACCTTATTCACCGCTCATCCCGAAATTTTGAAAGAAGTGAATAAAGTTTTCGACTTCTTCGAAATCAATTATAAAGTAAATAAATACAAACATTTAATAGTTTCTCCGCATTACAGCAGAAATACTTTTGTAGGCCTTATTCAAAAGGAGATTGAAAATGCCCGGGAAGGAAAACCTTCTGGCATCGCGCTTAAGCTTAATAGTCTTTCAGATTATCCTATGATAGATAAACTATACCAGGCCAGCCAGGCCGGGGTAAAGATCAAGCTTATTGTACGTGGGGTTTGTTGTCTTATTCCCGGTGTAGAAGGTTTAAGCGAGAATATTGAAGCGATAAGTATTGTAGATAAATTCCTGGAACATCCGCGGGTATTTATATTTAAAAATGGTGGGAATTCTAAGGTTTACATTTCTTCTGCAGATTGGATGACCAGAAACCTTGACCTTCGTGTGGAGATTTCTTGCCCAATTTATGATGAAGAAATTAAACAGGAAATTATTGAAACTTTTGATATTAGCTGGAACGATAATGTAAAAGCAAGGACAATTACCTCTAAGCATGATAATGCCTATAGAAACAGCAGTACAAAAAAATTGCGTTCCCAGTTTGAACTATACGATTATTATTTAAAAAAATTACCCGGCACCAAACCAGAAAAGAATAAAAAGAAAATAGATAATTAGCCTCAACCTCAAATCTTTATAAACCTCACCTGGTGAGAAAATAGAAAAATTTTATCTCGTGATTACACAAAAAAACTACGCAGCTATAGATATAGGTTCCAACGCCGTTAGGCTTCTGGTTTCTACTATTACAGAACAAAAAGGCAGGGAAGAAACCGATTTTAGAAAAACCTCCCTGGTGAGGGTTCCTATTAGACTTGGAGAAGATGTATTTAAAGAAAGTATTATTTCTGAGAAGAATATAGAACGAATGGTAGATACCATGCAAGCTTTTAATCTTCTCATGAAATCTCACGGAATTGAAAAATATAAAGCCTGTGCTACCTCGGCTATGCGGGAAGCTAAAAATGGCGCTGAAGTAGTTGAAAAAATTAAAGCAAAAACCGGCGTCGAAATTGAAATTATAGACGGTAACCACGAAGCTGCAATAATTGCTGCTACAGATTTACATGAACTTATTAAAAACGATTGTAATTATTTATATGTTGATGTAGGTGGCGGGAGCACAGAATATACTCTCTATAGTGGTGGAAAAACCGTGGCGTCAAGATCTTTTAAAATTGGCACTGTACGCCTTTTAAATAATTTAGTTGAAGATGGCACCTGGGAAGAGATGGAAAAATGGGTTAGGGAAACAACAAAGCCTTATAAAGATATAGATCTTATTGGTTCTGGTGGAAACATTAATAATATTTTTAAAACCAGCGGAAAGAAAGAAGGAAAACCCTTAAGCCTTGCGTACATTAAAAAATACAATGAATTGTTGAACTCTTTAAGCTACGAGGAACGAATTATGGACCTTCAGCTTAAAAGTGACCGTGCCGATGTAATTATTCCAGCATCAAAAATTTATCTAAATTCTATGAAATGGGCAAGAGCAGATAATATTTTTGTGCCAAAAATAGGTCTGGCCGATGGGATTATAAGATCCCTTTACAACGGTAACAATAATTAAATACCTTAAAATTAAACCCGGATAAATCTCTACTTATCCGGGTTTTTTATTTTTTCAATTAACCGTGAATGGTTTTATCTTTACTAAGGTCTTTCATTATTTCAGCTTCAAAATCGAGTAATTCTTCCCATTTCTTATCTACTTCTGCTCGCTCGCCATATTTTCTGGCAAACTTTAAAAACATAGTATAATGGTTGGCTTCACTAATCATTAATTTATGATAAAATTCAGCGAGTTCCTCATCTTTTAATTCTTCTGAAAGCAACCTGAAACGTTCACAGCTTCTGGCTTCAATTAATCCCGCAATTAGGAGCCTGTGAATTAACTGCGTGGTTCTACTACCGCCTTTTGGAAAAAAACTAAGTAGTTTAATTACATATTCATCTTTTCTATCTCTTCCTAAAACAAATCCGCGTTTTAGCAACTGCTCATGTACCATTTTAAAATGGCCCATTTCTTCTCTGGATAAAGCGATCATCTCATCTACCAATTCGGTGTATTCTGGGAAAGAAACAATTAAGGAAATTGCTGTTGAAGCTGCTTTTTGTTCACAATAAGCGTGGTCTACAAGAATATCTTCAATATTTTTTTCGGCAATATTGGCCCAGCGCGGGTCTGTGGGAAGTTTTAGTCCTAGCATATCTATACGTCTAAATCAAATGTACTTCTAAGTTTATCTATTAAAGGATTTTTCTCCTTCAGTTTATTGTATTTTTCAATAGGAGTGAAGGCATATTTTTTCGCCGACTGCTCGTTAACGTTAATCACAAGCCTTATTTCGGTATTCTGAAGTTTTTGCTTCAGGTAAGACATCAATTTGTTTTGTTCCCGCTCCAGGTTAATTTTCATCGTTTCGTTAGGTAATTCTATAACAATTTGATTGTCTTCTTTGAGCTTGGGTAAATCGGTTTCAAGAATAGATGCGAGAATTTTTGAGCCCTGTTTCTTAATTCGTTTTACATAGTCATTCCAGGTGGCTTGCAACTGCGTTTCGCTGAATTCATTATGGAGCACCACGTTTTTTGTTGGGGCAGCTTCCTGTTGCCGTGCTTCTATTTCCCTTTTCTTCTGAATACTTTTTAAGGAAAGTCCTGAAACCTTTTCCTTTTTTATTTTAGGATCGGTTACCGGTTTTGGCTCTGGGGAAGGTGTAGCGGGTTTTTCCTGCTCTTCTTTGGCCTGTGGCACCATTGTTTCATCTGAATGATAATTGTCCTCTTTATCATCGGCACAGTGGCTATCTGGAGTTTTATTTTCTCCTGAAGGTAACTGACTTTCCTTTGGGGCTTCAGTTGCAGTTTCGCCGTGTTCATTCTCGCGCACTATACTTTTTTCTTCTGAAGAAAGCGCGGTAGGCTGCTTTTCAAAAACTGAAGCGGGAATTATTGACTGATCAAACTTTTTTTTTTCTCCATCAAAAGTGATAGAGGCAAGCTGCATTAGAGAAAGTTCAACCAATAAACGTTGATTTTGGCTTGTTTTATATTTGAGATCGCACTCATTAGCCAGGTCTATGGCCTTAATTAAAAACTGGTGATTGGTTTTTGAAGCTTGTTCAAAATAACGGGCTTTGGTTTGCTCCCCAACTTCTAAAAGCTGAATCGTTTTTTGATCTTTACAAACTAAAAGATCTCTGAAATGCGAAGCAAGTCCACTAATAAAATGGTGGCCGTCAAATCCGCTGGAAAGGATTTCGTTATAGCTTAACAGCAATTGCGGAATATTATTACTTAAAATAAGATCGGTTACCTTGATGTAGGTATCATAATCCAGTACATTAAGGTTTTCTGTAACTGCCTGCCGGGTTAGGTCTTTTCCGCTAAAACTAACAACCCTGTCGTAAATAGAAAGCGCATCCCGCATAGCACCATCGGCTTTTTGCGCAATAATATTTAATGCGTCTTCCTCGGCATTTACCCCTTCTTGTTGCGCTATATATCCCAAATAATTTTTAGCATCGCTTACCGTAATTCTTTTAAAATCGAAGATCTGGCAACGAGAAAGTATGGTGGGGATTATTTTATGTTTTTCAGTCGTAGCCAGAATAAAAATAGCGTGCTGTGGCGGCTCTTCCAATGTTTTTAAAAATGCATTAAAAGCCGATTGAGAGAGCATATGCACCTCATCTATAATATACACTTTATACTGCCCAACTTGAGGTGGAATCCTAACCTGGTCTATTAAATTCCTAATATCGTCTACCGAGTTGTTAGAAGCGGCATCGAGTTCAAAAATATTAAAAGCAAAGTCTTCATCTGGGCTTTGCGTACCATCGTGGTTAATCATTTTTGCTAGGATACGTGCGCAGGTTGTTTTTCCCACACCACGGGGTCCAGTAAAAAGAAGTGCCTGGGCGAGGTGATTATGTTCAATGGCATTCTTTAAGGTATTTGTGATGGCTTGTTGCCCTACCACATCTTTAAAAGTTTGTGGGCGGTACTTACGAGCTGATACTATAAAATGTTCCATTGAAATTTATTGAACTACAAATATAAAAATAGCCACCATAAGTTCTAAGGCAATCGCTTATATTTTTAAACAAATAAGGCGAAGAAATCAACATTTTTTTAATCGCGAAACTTACTAAAAAACTACCTTTGCACCAAGCAGGCCGCCTTATCGCCAACGAATTTATTCGATGGAGGAAATTCCGGACACCAAAGAGCGGCATAGTGGGTAACGCCCACCGGTTCCGTTTCGGTTTTCCGGAACGCAATCAGGACTAGTGCAACAGAAAGGATGTACAGGTAATGCTGTAGTGAAATCAGGTAAACTCTATGCGGTGCAATGCCATGTAAACCGGTGTTTGCAAGCTGCTCGCTTGCTACCGGAGGGTAGGCAGCTAAAGGTTTTTGGCAACAAAAACCGGAGATAAATGATAAGGGGAACCCCGGTTAACGGGAGGAACAGAATCCGGATTACAGGCCTGCTTTTTTATAATAATGTCTTTGCCCACGCCCGGGCTTCGTCCATATGGGAAAAGATATCAAAAGGAACCGGAGAAAATTGTTTTTCAAAATTAGCCACCTGTAAGGCTTCATATCGCTGACTTACTATAGCTATTCCCAATAAATTTTTCACGTCTTTTAATTCAAAATAAATCGTTGGATTTACATTGTAATTATTCTTCCGGTCTGATACATAAACAAAATCTGCACCTTTATAAACCTCATTGCATATTTTTAGAATTTGTTCTACGTGTTCAATTTCAAAAACTACATCGTCTTTTACTTCAGAAATAACTATCCCTTCATAGAAACTCAAAATAACATCAATAAGCTCAATCCTTTTTATCCTAGCTGTCATACCATGGAGTTTATTAGCCCAGTCGGGCTGCTTTTTTTCAGCAGAAATTATTCTGCATTCTCAAAAAAACTAAAAACCGAACCTCCATAACGTCTCCCTTCTATAAAGTTAGGAAGATCAGAAAGATTGGTGTGTTTAGAATGTTCAATAATTAATTGACCATTTGGATTAAGTAGGTTGTGTTCAAAGACTAATTGTGGGATTTTTAAAAATTTTTCTTTTTCAAAATCATAAGGTGGGTCGGCAAAAATAATATCGGCCTTTACAAATGCCTTTTCAAGAAACTTAAAGACATCACTTTTAATGGTGGTAATATTTAAATCTAATTCCTGGGCTGTTTTTTTTATAAATTTCACACAATCAAAATTGGCATCTACGGCGGTTACTTCCTGGCTTCCCCGCGAAGCAAATTCATAAGCAATATTGCCGGTTCCCGAAAAAAGATCGAGAACGCTTAATTGTGAGAACTGAAAATTATTATTCAGGATGTTGAAAAGTGCTTCCTTAGACATATCGGTTGTAGGGCGTACCGGTAGTTTTTTGGGAGCCATTAATCTTTTTCCTTTATGTGATCCTGAAATTATTCTCATTTAAATGACTTTAATAATACATATTCTTCTAACTGATTCAAACCGGTAAACTCTTCCTCTAAATCTAAACTGAAATCGGTTTCTAAAAGTTCAACGTGCTTAATGTAGTTAAACGCAATTTTAAACAGGGGAGAAGCTTTGCTAATAGCTCCTAACAAAATTAACCTGAATTTCTCCGGATCTAAATTAAGTTGTTCAGCAGTGAAGAGAATATAATATAAAAAATCTTCTTTTTCAGTAAAACTGAAAGAATTACATAACAAAAGTTCACTATTTTCTATTACCACCAGCTCAAACTGCTTATTTTTTATATGTGCGAATATTAGTGGTTTTTCTACTTTTGGTAATTTCAATAAATTTTCGACTAAAACCGTATTGAGATGTTGGTACTCAAATTCTCCAAATTTCTCAAAAAAGAAATTAATGATATTGGTATATGGAATATAAACATTAATAATCCCTGTATCCCCAATTTCCTCGTGGGCAATGAAATCGGTTTTAAGAATTTTGGTGTTGAATTTTAAATAATCTGAAGCATTCTCTTCTTTAAATAAAGTTGCAGGAACCAAAGTGGATAGTGCATTATCAAAAATAAGTTTTACTTGTGTGGCTTCAGCAATGCTTTTTTCTTCAGCATATATTTTTTGAATTTCTTCAAGCAGTTTCACAGGGTCTACCTGTTGCGAAAAACGAATTTTCTTGTATTGTACCACTTTATTTTCAGCAGAATTTAGGGTACAAAAAGAAAGTCCATCCAGGGAAACCTGAATGGACAGTTCTAAATTTATTTGTTTTTTGCTGTTATTCGTCGCCATATTGGGTTGGCCAGTTTCCTTTTGTGTTAACCTCTTCCAGAGAGCCAACGTTAATGTAACGACCGTTAATATCGTCTACAGATTGTACCTGGTTTTGTTGCAAAATAAGCTCTTTATCTAAACCTTGCAATACAACACTTTTAGCTACTCTTGCTCTAAAAACAGGAATCTCTGAATTTCCTTTTGTAATTGTACCTGCATCCAGCTCAAATTTAGCATCTACATCATCAACCGGTACATTTATCATATTGGTATAACGCTCTTTATTTCCTTTAAATAATGAATCTTTTACAGAAACAAAACCAAGCGTATCAACAATTACTTTTTCAATATATTCGTCTACACCATACTGCTTTCTGTATTCCTCATCTAATACAGTAGTATCACGACGTTGGGTAATTGCAAATTCTGCAGTATCTAAAAATCCTACTAATTTATCAAAATCATCCTGGAAAGTCCCCACAATTTCTTTGTGAGCTAATTCTGCATTACGAATATCCTTTAAGTTTTCAACTACTTTGGCATAACGCTTTTCTTTAATTTTATTAAACTGAATTGGTTCGTAAACAGCATTAAAGGTAAGGTAGGCTAAACCAATAATAACCACCCAAAGAAGTAATTGAATTGCAAGTCTCATGCTTTCTAAATTTTGTTTTAAAATTACTAGTGTTTCACGACAAATCTACAATTTTTTTTTATTCGTAAAAGTTTCTTCCGTAAAAATCCATTCCTATCTTTGATTTTTGATAAATCTTCTATGGAAAATCTTGATGCTTCCAAATTTTATAAACTTCTTTTAAGCGATCTGGGTTTTACGGCTAAAGCAGGGCAGGATCTTGCTTTACAACAACTTTCCCGGTTTGTTTTAAACAATAATAAAGATGAACTTTTTGTGCTGAAAGGCTTTGCCGGAACCGGTAAAACCACGATTATCAGTACGCTGGTGAAAAACCTTTGGCAAATTAAAAAAACTGGAGTTTTATTGGCACCTACGGGAAGAGCGGCGAAAGTGATCTCGAATTATTCTAAAAAAGAAGCTTTTACCATTCACAAAAAGATCTATTTTCCGAAGAAAAGTGGCGGGAGCGGAGTACAATTTGTGCTTCAACCCAATAAACACAAAAACAGTATTTTTATTGTAGATGAAGCTTCAATGATCTCTGATACGCCTACAAATTCCAAATTAATGGAAAATGGAAGCTTGTTAGACGATCTTATTCAGTTTGTATATTCAGGGCATAATTGCCAGCTTATCTTAATTGGGGATACCGCACAGCTTCCACCGGTAAAGATGGAAATTAGCCCGGCACTGGAAGCTGAAAAACTTCAGTTTTCCTATAATAAAGAAGTGCATCATATTGAGTTAGACGAAGTGGTGAGGCAGGCTGAAGAAAGCGATATTTTGCTAAATGCCACTAAAATTAGGCAAAGCTTACAAGACGGTTTTTATGATAGCTTTCAGTTTGAAATCACTCCCAAAGCAGATGTAGTTAGATTACAGGATGGTTACGAAATTATGAATGCCATCGAGGAAAGTTATAATGAATTGGGAAACGAGGAAACCAGTCTTATTGTAAGATCTAATAAAAGGGCGAATTTGTATAACCAACAAATAAGGTCTAGAATTTTATTCCAGGAAGAGGAAATTTCAGCTGGAGATTATCTTATGGTGGTAAAAAATAATTATTTCTGGATAAAACCAAATTCTGAAGCCGGGTTCATAGCTAACGGAGATATTGTAAAAGTCCTGGAAATTTTCGGAATAAAAGAGCTTTACGGGTTCCGGTTTGCCGAAGTACAGGTGCAAATGGTAGATTATCCTAAAATGCGTCCTTTTGAAACCGTGGTGATGTTAGATACGCTAACCAGCAATACGCCGTCACTTTCTTATGAAGAATCTAACCAGCTGTACCAGGAAGTAATGAAAGATTATGAAGATGAAACTTCTAAATACAAGAAGTTTATGAAAGTGAAAAACAATAAGTTTTTTAATGCCTTACAAATCAAATTTTCTTACGCGATGACCTGTCATAAATCTCAGGGTGGGCAATGGAACACCGTCTTTATAGAACAACCTTACCTGCCCGAGGGCGTTGGCAAAGAATATTTAAGATGGCTTTATACCGCGGTAACAAGAGCAACCAATAAACTTTACCTCATAGGATTTAAAGATGATTTTTTCCTAAATAAATAACTTTTCCATTTGCGTTAATTCAAATTTTAAAACTTAAATTTAACCTCCAATAATTAATAATTTCCAATGAATAATCCGCTTAAAATAATCGCTATGATTCCTGCCCGTTATGAGGCGTCTCGTTTTCCGGGGAAACTTTTAAAAGACCTAAACGGAAAAACGGTAATCACCAGAACATACGAAGCTGCAAAAAACACCGGACTTTTTGACGAAGTTTATGTGGTAACCGATAGCGATAAAATTTATGCTGAAATTAATAAAAACGGTGGCAATGCGATAAAAAGCAAGAAAGAACATGAATGCGGAAGCGACCGTATTGCTGAAGCGGTGCAGGATATGGATGTTGATATTGTTGTAAATGTACAGGGAGATGAACCATTTATAGATAAAGACAGTTTGGCTAAATTGCTACTTGTTTTTCGGGAAGATGATGCTTCTGCCATAGATCTTGCCTCTTTAAAAACCGCTCTTTCAGAAAGTAACGAGATTACTAACCCAAACAACGTAAAGGTAATTACCAATAAAAATGACTTTGCGATGTATTTTTCAAGATTTCCTATTCCTTACCCAAGAAATACAGATGCAAAAGTGACCTATTTTAAACATTTAGGTATTTATGCGTTTAGAAAACAAGCACTAATCGATTTTTATAATTTACCTATGCTTTCTTTAGAATCTGCCGAAAAGATTGAGGCGATTCGATTCCTAGAATACGGGAAAAATATAAAAATGGTTGAAACTGAAATGCAAACCATTGGTATAGATACTCCTGAAGATCTTGAAAAAGCCAGGAAGATCTGGAACAATTAAATAATTAGCTTACGGCATCTTTATAAACTTTTAGAGCCCGTTCGCGGGCTTCTTTATGGTCTACCATTTTTTCAGGATAATCATCGGTTTCAAATTCTTCTACCCATTTTTTGATATATTTTTTATCCTTATCAAATTTATCAATTTGTGTTGTTGGATTAAAAATTCTAAAATAAGGTGCAGCATCAACACCACTTCCGGCTACCCATTGCCAGTTTCCTACATTAGAAGACATCTCGTAGTCCAGTAGTTTTTCGGCAAAATAGGCTTCACCCCAGCGCCAATCTATGAGCAAATGCTTACAGAGAAAGCTCCCTACCAGCATTCTTACGCGATTATGCATAAATCCAGTTTTGTTTAATTGGCGCATTCCGGCATCTACCAGTGGATAACCTGTGTTTCCTGTTTTCCACTTTTCAAATTCCTCTTCGTTATTGCGCCATTCAATACGGTCATATTTTTTCTTAAAAGATTCAGTTACAGTATCAGAATTGTGATATAACACCTGCATAAAAAACTCCCTCCAGATCAATTCATTTAAAAAGGTTTTATTTGTTTCGGCATTAGCTTTTTTTACCATTTTTCTAATACTCACAGTACCAAACCTAATATGGGCGCCTAATCTAGAAGTACCATCTTTTCCGGGAATATTTCTGGTGTTTTCGTATTGCTGAATTAAAGTAGACGTAACATCATAATCCGGTACTTTAATTTCTGAATTTTTGAATCCAATATCACTTAAGCTTAAATTAGGTAACCTGGTATTTTGAATAAGATTATCCAGATATTGACTCGTATAATGAATTTTAAGATCCAGGGATTTGAAGTGCTCTTTCCAGGCCCTCATGTAAGGGGTGTACACCACATAAGGATCGCCATCTTTCTTTACCACTTCATCTTTTTCAAAGATAACCTGGTCTTTAAAAGTGTGAAATTCAATATTATTTTCAGAAAGCAGCTCGGCTATTTCCTTGTCTCTTTGGGTTGCGTAAGGTTCATAATCATGATTAGTAAATACTTCAGCAATTTGATATTCCTTAATTAACTGCTGAAAAATTTCTTCTGGTTTGCCGTGATACATCGCGATAGAGCTGCTAAAATCATCTTGCAGTTCTTTTCGCATTTCTTGAAGCTGCTCGTGTATAAAAGTTACACGAGCATCGTTTTTAGGTAAATTATCAAGGATTTCTGTATCAAAAATAAAAATTGGTAAAACCAGTTTATCAGATTTTAAAGCTTCGAGAAAACCTACATTATCATCTAATCTTAAATCACGTCTAAACCAAAAAATATTCACCTCTTTACTCATTTACGAAATATTTAAAGTTGAAAGTCCGCCGTCTACCCCAATAATTTGTCCAGTGATCCAGCTGTTTTCATCGCTTAATAAAAAGGTAGCTGCGTTCGCAATATCTTTGGCATTTCCAACCCTTTTAAGAGGATGTCTTTCACTCATTTTCTCTTTCTTCGAATCATTAGACAATAATTTTTCAGCTAATGGCGTATCGGTTAAAGATGGAGCGATCACATTTACGCGAAGGCTGGGAGCATATTCTGCTGCGAGAGATTTTGCGAAACCTTCAATTGCACCTTTCGCGGCGGCAGCGCTAGTATGGAAGGGCATTCCAACTTTCACAGCAACAGTGCTAAAAAACACCAAACTTGCATTTTCTGCTTCTTTTAATTTCGGCATTACTCCCTGAACCACTTTTATCAAACTTAAGAAATTAAGATTCATTTCTTCCTCAAAATCTTTATGTTTTAGCATCTTAAAAGGCTTCAGGTTTATGCTGCCGGGGCAATAAACCAGCCCGTGTATTTTTTCCGGCAAATCGAGATCTTCAATATTATCTTTTAAAACATCAAATTCTAAATGCTTTATATCATCATTTAATTCGCCTTTATTTCTTGAAGCAACAATTACATTATTTTCTTTAACCAGTTGATTGGCGATTTCAAGTCCGATTCCGGTTGAGCCACCAATAAGTAAAATATTCTTTTCCATAATTCAATTTATTTAGTTTAGTATATCTTGTTTTAGGGTTGCGTTTTTAACTTTATTTTCATCGAATTCACCAAAAAGCTCTACAAGTTTTTCCTGCCTGTAATCAAAAATTTCTTTCAGTTTTGGAGCCACCAGGAATGGGTGAGCCATTTGCCCCAGAATTCCCAGAGGTAGCTTATAATCTATAATATCTTCCATTTCTACACCGCCGGGTATTTCTTTTAAAAAATGTTTGTGATGCCATAAAGCATAAGGCCCAAAGCGCTGTTCATCTACAAAGTATTCTTTGTTTCTCACGTGAGTGATTTCGGTTACCCATTTGGTTTTAATTCCCGCTATAGGGGTCACTATATATTGAATAATTTGCCCGGCAAACATTGGGCGATCGCCTCCAGAGATAATATTAAATCCCATATAGTCTGGTGTAATGGTCTTTAGATTTCCTGGGCTGGAGAGAAATTCCCAGGCTTTTTCCAGGCTAATGGGAAGTTTTTGGACCGATCTTTTAGTGTAGATTTTCATTCTAATTATATTTGATTGTAAAATTAAGAGTAGTTTTGTTTAAAATAAAATTATTATAGTTAAACAAAATATAAATGAAGTTGATTCTTATCTAAATTGGTAATCAATTTCTCGGTATATTTGATCAAACTAAAAACAAACTGAACAATGAAAAAACTACTTTTATTTTTATGTACAGCCGGGCTTATGAGTGCTGCCCAGGCACAGGTAAAGGCGCCTCAAGCCAGTCCGTTTACTAAAGTTGAACAAAAAGTTGGACTTACCGATGTCACTTTAGAATATTCCCGTCCAGGAATGAGAGATCGTGAGATTTTTGGCGATCTGGTACCTTATGGCGAAGTATGGCGTACCGGTGCTAACGAAAATACCAAAATCATTTTTAGTGACGATGTTACTGTTCAGGGTAAAGAATTAAAAGCGGGAACTTACGCTATTTACACAATTCCGAAGGAAGACGAATGGGAAGTAATGTTTTATAATGATGCTTCTAACTGGGGAAATCCTGCTGAATGGAACGAAGAGAAAGTAGTGCTAAAAGCAACTGCAGAAGTGATGGAACTTCCATTTGAAATGGAAACTTTTACCATTATGATAGATGAGCTGAAAAATGATTCTGCTGCTCTTAATATTATTTGGGAAAATACCGTAGCAAGCTTAAGATTTGAAGTGCCTACTGAAGAAAAAGCAATGGCCAGTATTGAAAAAACGATGAATGGCCCAGGGGCAGGAGATTATTTTGCTGCAGCAACTTATTATCACGATGCTGAAAAAGATTTGGAAAAAGCTTACGAATGGGTAAATAAATCCCTTGAAATGGGTAACCCGAATGCCTTTTGGATCTTAAGAAGAAAATCGCTTATCGCAGCCGATCTTGGTAAAAAAGAAGAAGCAATTGCAGCTGCCAAAAAATCTTTAGCTGAAGCTGAAAAAGCCGGAAACCAGGATTACGTAAAAATGAACAAAGACTCTCTAAAAGAATGGGGAGCTATGTAAGTTGATTTTTTTTTGAAAAAGAAAAAGGCTGTTTGATAAATGTCCTGTTTTCGTCAAACTGAACTTGTTTCAGCTTCTAGCATGTTTTAAAATCTAACATATTAGACCCTGAAATAAATTCAGGGTGACGTTCTGAGATATTTTCAGACAGCCTTTTTTATATTAATTTCAAGACCTAAGCCTCACAACTTGCACAATTCACCATATTAGCTATAAATTCTTTAGAAACACTTTGACTTCTTTGGTAGTAAAGGGTTTTAACTCCCAGTTGCCAGGCTTCTATCATTAGCTTATTTACTTCCCGAACCGGAAGGTCTGAAGGAATATTCAAATTTAAACTTTGCGCCTGGTCTATATATTTTTGCCTAACCGAAGCTTGCTGGATAATTTCTAACTGACTTATCTCTTTAAAAGTTTTAAAGATCATTCGCTCTTCATCGCTCAATTCTTTTAAATGCTGCACGCTTCCGTGGTTTAGCATAATACTTCGCCAGGTTTCTTCGGTATCCAATTCTTTTTCCTGGAGCAATTCCTTTAAATATTTATTCTTCCGCATAAAATTCCCTTTTGCCAATCCGGCTTTATAATAATTACTGCTAAAAGGTTCAATTCCCGGTGATGCCTGTCCCAAAATTGCAGAAGACGAGGTAGTAGGCGCAACGGCCATTAAAGTCGTATTTCTCAATCCGTAGCCTTTTAAAACCTCGGGTTCGCCATAAATATTAGCTAATTCCTTACTTGCTTTTGTAGCTTTTTCATTAATTTCTTTAAAGATGGAATTTGTTAAGGCTTTTGCTTTTAAGCCTTCAAAAGGAATCCTGTTTTTCTGAAGATAAGAATGCCAACCCATAACACCAAGACCGAGTGCCCTATGTCTTTTTGCAAATTTATTGGCAGGAGTGAGGTAATAATTATCTTCGGTTTTCGCGATAAATTCCTGTAAAACAGCATCAAGAAAATAAATAGCCAGTTTTACTGCTTCAGTATCTTTCCATTCGTCGTAAAGCTCCAAATTCATAGAAGAGAGACAGCAAATAAAGGACTCTTCCTCGGTTGAGGGCAGTGCGATTTCTGAACATAAATTGCTGGAATTTATAACGTAGTTTTTATCCTTATAAACTTGCGGTTTAAAGCGGTTAATATTGTCTTTAAAGAAAATATATGGCAAACCTTTTTGTTGCCTACTTTCCAAAACTTTAGCCCAGATTTCGCGTTTTTCCCGATCACCGTCTATCATTTCCTGCATCCAGTAATCGGGCACACTAACGCCATAAAATAAATTCTGAATGGGATTTCCAATATTTTTTATCTCCAGAAACTCTTTAATATCGGGATGGTCTATATCCAGGTAAGCTGCGAAAGCTCCGCGGCGCACACCTCCCTGGGAAATCGTATCCATAGCGGTATCAAACAGCTTCATAAAACTGGTTGCTCCGCTGCTTTTACCGTTATCGGTTACTGCGCTGCCACGGCCTCTTAATTCCCCGAAATACCCAGAAGTTCCGCCGCCAATTTTGGTTTGCATAATTACCTCACCCAGCTTGTGGGTAATTCCTTCAATATTATCGGGTACGTAGACATTAAAACAGGAAATTGGTAATCCGCGTTCGGTGCCCATATTGGCCCATATTGGCGAACTTAAACTCATCCAGCCGCGCTCTATCATTTCTATAAAAGCTTCAGCCAGTTCGGGTTTGTAGAGTCTCTTTGCAGCTGCATTTGCAACTCGTTCTATGGCAGATTTTGTAGTTTCTCCTTTTAATAGATAACCGCGGTTAAGTATTTGCTGGCTTTCTTCGTTAAGCCACCATAGGCGTTCCTGTTGCGTTTCTTTAATTATTGTTTCGGGCATTTTGCTAGATTTTAGATTGAATTATTTCTGCGGAAATCTTTTTAAAAAAGATCATCGGCGGTGATGCTCTTATCGTGTTTGGTATAATCTACCGGGCGCTTGGCAAAAAAGTCGTCTAAACTATTGGCGAAAACTTCTTCTTCAAACCATAACATGGCTTTGTAATCATACTCTGAGACAAAGTAGATTTTTTCCAAACCAATTTTTTCAAGGCTATCGTCTACGCGATATTTCATAAAATTCAGCAGGTCTTCTTTTTTGCATTGTTCCAGAGCGCCATCAGCAAAGATCCAGTCAAGAATTTCAGATTCTACTTCCATAGAATGGGCTATAATTTCCCTGATTTGAGTTTTAGTTTCCTCGTTGAAGAATTCTGGAAATTCTTTCTTAATCTGGTTTACAATATATATCCCGGCGTTGGCGTGAATTTGTTCGTCTACAGATGTCCACGCAATTATATTGCTCACATTTTTCATCATACCTTTAAATCGGCTGAAAGAAAGAATAATGGCAAACTGACTAAAAAGGGATACGTTTTCAATTAAAATTGAAAATAAAATAAGGGAAAACACGTATTTTTTTTCATCTGAAGATTTTGTATTTGCTAAAGCTTCAGATAAATAAGCCACCCTTTTTTTGATAACAGGAGTTTCTATTAATTTCTCGAACTCGTTGTTATAGCCTAAAACTTCAAGCAAACGGGAATATGCTTCCGAATGCCTGAATTCACATTCAGCAAAAGTACTTCCCAGGCCGTTAAATTCCGGTTTTGGAAGGTGTTGATATAAATCTCCCCAGAAAGATTTGACGGCTACTTCAATCTGTGCGATGGCAAGCAGGCTCTTTTTAATCACCTGTTTTTCATTTTCACTAAGATGAGAATGAAAATCTTGTACATCGGCGGTGAAGTCTACTTCAGAATGTACCCAGAATGATCGATTTATTGCTTCGGTAAACTGAAGAATTTCGGGATATTCGAAAGGTTTATAATTTACCCGTTTTTGAAAAATACTCATATCACTTTTGTTTTAGTTTAAAATCAAAAGCATAAAAGCAAATAGGTGTCTTTGGAAAAGAGAAGAGCGGGAAGGCCGCAAAAATATTATCCTGGACATTTTACTTTTTATGCGAAAGCAAAAGTCAGCCCGGTTGGGAAGGTGATCTGGCTTGTAGAAAAATCTACTTTACAGTTGCGCAACAGCTCATGATTCTCACATGATTCCCCTTGTTTATTACAAAAAGTAATACCCGCCGGTATGATTTTACAAAAGTAAAGTTATAAGGAAATTGCGGTGGTTTTATAAAAACAGTTTTGAGTTATAAACATAGTTTTTCACAAGTTAAAGTTTCGGTAAAAAGAAGAGCCCATAGAAAGTAGTGAGGTTGCAGGCATAGTCTTTGCTTAGTGAAGGTTGCAGTATTTGCTAATCAATCGAAAAAAATGTAAAAATGAGACTTATAAATTTACAGCGCACCGATGATGCATATGTTGCGAAAGCTGAAATTACTTTAAAGGCTTTTGGAGTCGCTTTGGGGCAGAAATCTAAGATTTATATCAAGAAACAATCTGAAAATGAATGGAGAGAGAAAAAAACAAATAAAAAAGTCTCTTCCAGGGAAGCCACTCATTTAAATAAATGGCTAAGCGACCACCAAAAATTTGTAGAGCATTAATCTTTTTGAATTTTCAAAAGGTCTTCTATCATAAAAAAATCAATTTTACTTTTCTTTATTTTGAAATTAAAAATCAAACAAGCGCTTTACTGAGTTTGCTTCTAATTTTTATACAAAAATTTCTATTCTATTAAACTTCCCGTAAAAACTTCAAAAAGCCCAATATTAACGGGATTTGGGTATTTGGTTTCCGAAGGTTTTTATAAATTGCAGGAAAGATATTTTATATTTTTCATTATTAACCCACATAACCATCAACATATTTATTTAAGTTATGAGTAATTATCATATTAAGAATTTAGAGGAATATTTTCAAGTTTATAGAAAATCGGTAAGAGATCCACAAAACTTCTGGGAAGAGATAGCTGAAGAACATTTTTCCTGGCAAAAAAAATGGGATAATGTACTAAGCTGGGATTTTAATAAACCTGAAGTAAAATGGTTTGAAAATGCTAAACTTAACATTACCGAAAATTGCATAGATCGTTACCTTTTTAATAGGTCTGACAAAACGGCAATTATTTGGGAGCCTAACGATCCTGAAGAAGAAGCGCAACATATCTCTTATGGTGAACTTCACAAAAAGGTAAACAAATTTGCAAATGTTTTAAAAGCTAAAGGAATTGAAAAGGGCGATAGGGTTTGTATTTACTTACCAATGATTCCTGAACTTGCCATAGCAATGCTGGCTTGCGCAAGAATTGGCGCGATACACTCTGTAGTCTTTGCCGGCTTTTCTTCAAAAGCTCTCGCTACCAGAACCAATGATGCAGATTGTAAAATGCTAATTACTTCTGATGGTTCTTACCGTGGTAATAAAACAATAGATCTTAAAGGAATTGTAGATAAAGCGCTGGAAGAATGTCCCGGCGTTGAAAATGTGCTAGTAGCTAAACGCCTGGATTCTGATATAGAAATGAAAGATGGCCGTGATGAATGGCTTCAACCCTTGTTAGATGAAGCTTCAGATGAATGTGAAGCAGAAACTATGGATGCAGAAGATCCTTTATTTATTTTATACACTTCTGGCTCTACCGGGAAACCAAAAGGAATGTTACATACCACGGCCGGTTATATGGTTTACACGGCTTATACTTTCAAAAATGTTTTTCAGTATAAAGAAGACGATGTTTATTGGTGTACGGCCGATATTGGCTGGATTACCGGTCATTCCTATATTTTATATGGTCCACTCGCAAACGGCGCAACTACCGTAATGTTCGAGGGTGTTCCTTCTTATCCCGATGCCGGAAGATTTTGGGATGTGGTAGAGAAACATAAGGTGAATCAATTTTATACTGCACCAACGGCAATTAGATCTTTAGCCAAACGAAATATTGAATTTGTAGAAAGCCACGATCTTTCTTCTTTAAAAGTGCTTGGAACTGTTGGCGAACCTATTAATGAGGAAGCCTGGCACTGGTATAATGATAATGTAGGGAAAAATAAAAGCCCTATTGTAGATACCTGGTGGCAAACTGAGACTGGCGGAATTATGATTACCCCAATTCCTTATGTTACACCGGTAAAACCAACTTACGCAACTTTGCCTTTTCCGGGAGTTCAACCGGCTTTAATGGATGAAAACGGAAATGAATTAAAAGGAAATCAGGTAGACGGGAGATTATGTATTAAATACCCGTGGCCAGGGATGGCCAGAACAGTTTGGAGAGATCATGAACGTTATAAGACAACTTATTTCTCTACGTTTGAAAATATGTATTTTACCGGTGATGGTGCTCTAAGAGATGAAGTTGGTTATTATAGAATTACCGGTAGAGTAGACGATGTTATTATAGTTTCAGGACATAATTTAGGTACGGCACCTATTGAAGATGCTATAGACGAGCATCCAGCGGTAGCTGAAACTGCCGTGGTTGGGTTCCCACACGAAGTAAAAGGAAACGCACTTTATGCATTTGTTACTTTAAAAGAGGTAGGGGAGTCCAGGAATCAGGATAACCTTAGAAAAGAAATTCTTCAACAAATAGTAGATAAGGTGGGCCCAATTGCCAAACCTGAAAAAATACAGTTTGTTAGCGGACTACCAAAAACGCGTAGTGGGAAAATTATGAGAAGAATTCTTAGAAAAATTGCATCAAATCAAACCGAAGATCTAGGAGATACTTCAACATTATTAAACCCAGAAGTTGTAGAGAAAATTATGAAAAATTCTTTATAAGAATTACTCTTAAATTTCAAGAATATTCAAAAACACCAGACCTCACAGGTTTTCAAATCTGTGAGGTCTTTTTTTTAAATCCGAAATAATTTTTTAAGATTCAGTTTTCTATCGGTATTTAATTTACCAAGTATGGTAAGAAAAGCCAGGGCTGTAATAAAAGCATCACCGGCCGCGGTGTGACGGTCTTTAGTATCTATATTGTATGTTTCAGCAATTTCGTCTAACGAATAACTTTTTTCACGGTTAATAAGATTGGAAATTATTCGGGTTCCGCGATATAAATTCACCGTATCCAGAACTTTATTTTTCAGCCTGGGTAATCCCATTCGGGATAAAGCTTCATTAATCATCCCCACATCAAAACCTGCGTGATGAGCCACTAGAACCGAATTCCCAATATATTTTAAAAATGCTTTTACCGCTTCTTCTTCTGAAAGTGTTTCAATTCTTTCATTTTGAATAATTCCATGAATTTTCACCGTTTTAGGATTAAAAGTTTCCTGTAAAATATACTCTTCAAATCCGTCAGCAATATTTATAGATTTATTTTCAATACCCACAGCACCAATAGAGAGCATTCTGTCTTTTTTTATATCGAAGCCAGTGGTTTCCGTGTCAAAAACAACAAATCTAGTCTCGGCAATTTCTTCTGGAAGTTTTTCCTGAAATTTTGCTTCATAGTCCTTCCAAAAATCTGGAAGATTATCAGGTTTCTTTTTTAAAAAATCCAACATTAGATATAAGGAGTTACTTCAAAACGGTATTTTATTAATTCCTGCACCTGCCTAATACTTTTAAAACAACGTTTCAGTTTAATTTTTTCTTCTTTACTTAAACTTTCCAAATCAATAAATCTCCCGCTATTTCTATTTTCTAAACCGTGCTGGGTTCTAAATTTTAGTAAAACCTTAGAAGCATAAGCACAAGCCAGGAAAAGCTCTTTGTTATTAGGTTCCAGTTGCGCCAGTTTTTCAAAACGTTCTGCCGTATTGCTAATATTTTTAACCTGATGATATAAAATAAGGAGTCTGCCAGCATCAGTCAATGGCGTAATACCTCGTTTTTTAATATCAAAGAAATCTTTATTTTCCCCGTCTTCTTCTAATAAAAACTGCCTGAAAAAACCAAGCGGAGAAGGATTTCTTAAAGTTGTAGCTCCCATTACCGCATAAAATTTCCTATTGTCTTTGGTGAGGCTAAAAATATGATCGGCCAGCGCATTAGATAAATTTACATTTCCGTAAGAAATATCAAAATC
Source organism: uncultured Salegentibacter sp. (assembly GCF_963972535.1). NCBI lineage: Bacteria > Pseudomonadati > Bacteroidota > Flavobacteriia > Flavobacteriales > Flavobacteriaceae > Salegentibacter > uncultured Salegentibacter sp. The sequence goes on along the minus strand of NZ_CAXAVR010000026.1, from coordinate 2,077 downwards.
GAAGAATATTGAACAAAGTAAAATTTCGTCGTTTCCCGGGTCTATAATCCAATTGGTAAACTGGTCTTTCCATTCATTTAAACTAAGGCAATATTTTGGGTTTTTCGCCATCATTTCAGCAGGACAAAATTCGTAACCTATTATGTTTAGCCGCTTGTTAACTTTTCTTGCCAGTTCCAGAAAATACGCCCTGGTTTCTTCCAGTTTTTCCTGCGGAACATCTTCAAAAATAAGCGCGTTGTCCTGGTCGGTTTGTAAAAGTTGTTCCTTACGTCCCTGGCTTCCCAGAGAAATCCACGTAAAATCGCAGGGCGGGGGAGTAGGTAGTTTTTTAATACAACGTTCAATGATGCGTTTTATGGTTGCATCATTTAGCTCAAAAATAATTTTTGAAATATGGTTTAGAGGAATATTAGCCGCAAGAAATCCGCGCAGGAGTAAAGTAATTTTATGCCGAATTTTCTTTAATTCGTTTGTGCTACTGCTTCGTTGAATCGCTTTCATTAAAACCGAAGGATTATGACCTTCAGATACCATTATATCATGTTCAGAAAGGATTCCTACTACTTTGGTATTTGGCGTCCCATCTTCGGTAATACAAATATGGTTAATATGGTGTTTCATCATGGTGAGCTGCGCCTGGGCAATAGTTAATTCCTGCGGATAACAAATTACCGGAGATGCCATAATCCTTGAAACCGGAGTATCAATTCCGAATGCGCCGGTAGCCACCATATCTCTAAAATCTTCATCGGTTACAATGCCTTTAGGAATATTTTCTTCAACCACTAATACCGATCCAACTTTCTTTTTGCTCATAAGTTGTGCGGCTTTTTTAATAGTGGTTTCAGGTGAGGTCATGACCACTTTGCGGGTCACCGGTGCAGGCTGAAGTTCAAAAAGATTATTATTTGGTTTATATTGATTTTCTACCGGTTCTTTATCTGAAATTAATTTCCCTTTATGAGCTTCAGCATAAGGGTTACGGGTGTTGGAAGCAAAACTCTGAATCAGGAAGTTCCCAACTTCTTTATTTTCTTCGGTAAGCGGTTTAAATTTCTTTATGGGAATTGCGTAAAGAATGGTTTCTTCTTCTGCAATAGCATTAATAAGATAGTTTTCTTTAGCAAATAGGGGCCTGAGGCCAAAAATATCGCCTTCGTCACATTTATCTATGGTTTCTCTTTTACCTTCATTATCCCGTTCTAAAGAAATTGCGCCTTTATTTACTACATAAAAACGTTTGTGCCCAATATCGCCTTCAGCAAAAAGTAATTTTCCTTTTTCAAGATATTTTACTTTAACCTGTTGTGAGATCATTAATAAATCTTCCTTTTTTAAAAGGTTGAATGGCGGATAGTTTTTAAGGAAATCTGCTATTCGGGAAGCAATGGTGTTCTTCATACCGCTAATTTAAAGAAAAATGAATAGCTGTTTTTCTTTGAATTTTAAATATTCACTTCGTAATCCTTGATCATATTGAGGATAACTTTTTCAGTTTCCGATAGGGAAATATAATCTTGCTTTTCTTCAGCTTTAATTTTATCAAAATAGGGAACAATGTCTCCGGTTTCATAAGAATTTATAATCTTTGGGTGCACATAATAACTTCTACAAACAGCACGGGTATTTCCCAAACCTTCTGCCGAAGCATCAAAAGCCTGAAGCAGGTTCTTTTTATTCTGTTTTTCTTCTTTGGTAAAGCCAAGTTCACGCAGTGTTTCAAAAAAAATCTTGGTAGCACTCCAGGTTCTAAAATCTTTAGCTGAAAAAAGATCGCCGCTAATTTCGTGAATATATTCATTAATCATCCCGCTGTCTATGGCGTGTTTATCGCCATTTTCGTCGTAGAACTTAAAAAGTTCCCAACCCGGAATTTCCTCACATTGGTTTACAAGCTTTATCAGCTTTTTATTTTTTACGGTCACCGAATGTTCTTTACCTTTTTTACCTATAAACTCAAATTTTATCCTGTTTTTGTAAGTTTTTACGTGCCTGGTTCTAAAAGTTGAAAGTCCGTAAGTTTTATTTTTCCTGGCATAATAATGATTTCCGATTCTAATATGGGTTTCTTCCA
>NZ_CAXAVR010000025.1:0-31995 GCF_963972535.1 uncultured Salegentibacter sp. | reverse complement strand
CCCACACAAAGCAGATCGTCTATATTCATAATTAGTGCATCTTGCGCAATGCCTTTCCAAACCGAAAGATCTCCGGTTTCTTTCCAATACATATAGGCCAGGGAAGATTTTGTTCCTGCACCATCGGCGTGCATAATTAAGCAATGATCTGCATCTCCCGTAAGATTATCGGGCACAATCTTGCAAAATGCTTTTGGAAATAATCCTTTATCTACATTTTTAATTGCATTGTGCACATCTTCTTTACCTGCTGAAACGCCGCGCTGAGCATATCTTTTACTAACTTCCTGACTCATAATTATATTGTTGAAGCCCCAAAGATAAACAGATTAGCTTAGTCGCTGAAAGATTATAAAATAAAAAAAGCGATAGCAAAAAATCCGCTACCGCTTTCCCCCGAAAAGAAAAATCTTTATTCCCAGTCAGGCATCTTTGCATTAGAATATAATTCCTGCCTACTGGATGCCCCCCCGTTTTCAATAAGGGTTTGTTCTATAAACATTTCTGAAATCCCATCGTTAGAAGTATTTACATAAGTAACTTCAGCTTCACTTGGTGAAAATCTTGGATCTAAATCGTTTGTTCCTTCAGGTTTATCATCACTAATATCAGTACTTTGGTTGGTGTTGAAGTTATAAATAAACATCCTGGAATTAAGTTGACGATAGTCGGCACTCTCATAACCTGAGACATCCCGGGTATACAAAAGTCTTTGGTTATCTACCGATAAATTTAAACCACCCAGGGCACCATCAAGTCCAGATATTACAGATTTCATAAAATTACCAGACATATCTATGGTATAAATTTCAGCATTATAACCGGTGGCATTATTTACTAACAATGCAATTCGGGTATTATCATTACTAACATCAACCTCTGTTATAAACTTGCCGTTAGGTTCTTCATAAATTAGGCTTGTTCCGCCGCCGGTAACATTTACCCTGTATAATTTTTCGAAATTTGGATAAACCAAACTAGCACCATCGTTAGCCCAGGAAAAGTCTACTTTCTCGAGGTTAAAGCCGTTTACAGGAATGTTGGAAGTGATTTGCGTTTGAGCCGATCCATCTAAATTCATAGTAAAAAGATGGGTTTGATTGCCTACCGTTCTAAGGAAAGCAATTTTATTGGTACGATGATTTTTACGTGGCCTAAAACTATTTTGACTGGCAGAAGTTAGCTGATATTCATTTCCGTTTAAATCTCGAGCAAATATTACGTTATTGTTATTCATCTCCCGCACGTACATAAACCTTGTTTTAGGAAATTCTAACGTATTAAAAGAATATACTTCACTTAAAACGGGATCGTTAAGGCTATCTGAAACCTCTACCTGCCAAAAATATTTATACCCATAATTTAATCCTTCTACTGTTTGTACAGTATCACGAAGTTCTGTAAACCGAAGAACTTCATTATTACGATCGTTTCTTATTTCAAGTTCGTAAGTAAGGGAATCGTTATCTGCATCCCGGGATTCCCAGGTAAAATCTACGGTGGTAGGTATTCCTTCGGCATTGTCCTGAGGTGTCAATAAAGTTGGTGCATCGGGTTTTCTATTATTAGCATTTGCAGGTTGCATTTCAAAAATAACATTTACTTCAGCATTTGCTAAAACTTCAGCACCTTCAAATTGGGTTAACAATCCTTCTTTCCTCGCCTGCACAGAATATTCATCTACCGGAACGTTTTCAATTATAAATTCCCCGTTCTCATCGGTAAAAACAGTAGAAGTTGCCGGTGTGGTTGAAATGCGTACATTTTCTATTGGTTCAAAATCACCCTCGGTCACTACGGTTCCGGTTATGCTTCCACTTTGTAAAGCATCAATCGTGTCTTCACTACACCCCACTGAAATGAAAATAAATAACAGCGGAAAAATATATTTTAGATTTTTCATTATTGATTGTTTAAGTTGTTATTTCTTTCACGTTTAGTTTTACCAAGGTGAAAATTAAGACCAATGCTAAAGTTGAAATAATGGTCGTTTCGCTTACCGTGAACAAACCGGTCCAGTTCGTCGTTAAACATAAGGTTATGCTCTGCAAAACCTCTTATGCCCAACTTATCGGTAATCATATACTCGAGCCCAAGGCCGTATTGAAGTTTAAAATGCGTTGAAGACATTCCATCAGGCACCTCATCGCTATCCAAACCAAAAACAACGCCGCCTCCGGCAGATAAATAAGGCCCAAAGGTGTCGTTAGGCAAAACATTATATTGTCCATTCACATCAAGGCCTACAAACTTTTCTGAAAATGCGCCCTGATTTTTAAGCTCAAAAGCATTGGCTGCCAGATTCACAGAAAGGGAAGGGAAAATATTATTGGTATAATCTACTCTTAACATTCCACCTGCTTCAGCGTTGGAGAAATCCCCGCTCATTAAAGAAGTCCCTACATTAACTCCAATAGAACTGCCGGTTTTATCTATAAACTTGCGGTCATATAAGCTTTCCATCCCAGCATCTTCTTTTTCGGTATTATAGAGAGCGATTAATTCGTTTGCTAAAGGTTGCTGATCTTCTCTGGGAGTCCATAAATTATCTTGAATTCCCTCCAAAACCAGGGCTTCAACCCCTTTTTCTATAGCTTCGGTAACCGCTAATTGTACAGGCTCATTTCGGGTAAAGCCGGTTTCAGCTTCCATTAAACGCTGAAAACTCACATATTTAAATAAGCTGGCATCTAAAGCCTGGGAAAGTATAGTTTTAGAAATGTAAACATTCTTTAAAATTCTTCCGCTAGAAGTAGAAACAGCTCTCAAATAAATAGTAACCCTGTCCTGTCTATACTGGGTAGAACCACCAACTCCAAAATACCTGGCACCTAAACCACCGGTAATAATATTGGTATCGTAAGATACTATACCTCCTTCCAGAATAATTCCGGCGTAAAGCAAAGGTGGAAGTTGTGGTTCATTGATATTAGAATTAGCCCTGTATTCCTGGCGGGTAGAACGAATTATATTTCTTTCGTTTAAAAGGTTTCCTACGTTTTCTCTTTCTATGGTAGTAAACCATTTAGAGTCTTCAAGTGCTTTAATAAGAATTGAAGTAGCTCCCTGGGTTACGGCTGTACTAAAGGTACTCCCCATTTCTGAAGGTTTATACTGGCCGGTTAAATCTCTAAAATTATAGACTCCTACTACCACCGGTTCTTCGGGTAGAGGGAGATTTTTAAGGGCGGTTGTAGCATTTGTACTCTCCCCTATTCTAGCATCCTGATAGTCTACAGGTTGGTTAAAATAAGATCCGCAAGAACAAAACAGCACCACTACCCCCACTAAAATGGAGTATTGAAAAAATTTCATAAATAGGAGGTTTATTGTGGAACTATTATTTGAGTTTGCTCGCCGGTATTGGTATCAAGAATATTAATTACCAAACCTTCGTTAGAGGGAAAAATATCTATTGCCAAACTGCCAAAAGTATATTTTCCTTCCTGTAAACCTGCTTCGCCAAATTCTTCAGTAAATAACTGCCGGCCTACCTGGCCCAGTAACTGCGAATTTAAACTTTCGGTAAATTGTTCCATTTCAGAAAGTTCCTGGCGTGCAGCATCAGGATCTTCAAAAGAATTTTGTGATTGCGCACTGCTTAAAAGCCACTGGTAGTTAAATGTATCACCACCAAATGCGGGGTTTTTAGGTGTATAAACCAATTCTTGAGCAGATATTGGAAGACACCAAAAAAATAATAGAATTAAAACTAATCTTTTCATAATCGGGGGGATTAAAAAATTAATATTGTGAAATCTTTTCGCTTCGGTTTTTTAGGTATTCCATATACCTATTCACCTGCTGTAAGGCCGTAACAGCCTGTTCTTTTAAATAGTCTAATTTTGGTCTGGCAAAAAATTCATAAATCACCTTATCATCTACCTTTACCATTATTTTTGTTGTTCGGCCAAAACTTATCATTTCTTCTATTTCTATCATTTTATTACCTTCTACAGGATTTAAACTGTATTGCTGGTAAAAAAAGTCGTAGAAATCTTTTCCGGGTTTCGTTTTTGTTCTTTGAATAACCATACTGGTTAATTCAATTCCTTCATTCCTATTTTCATAAGAGAGTTGGTTTTCTTCTTTTTCCTCTGTTTTCTCTTCAAATACAATTCTACTGGTACCCATAACTTCATCATCTTCGTTATAAATTATTAAAAGAATAATACTGCGTTGTTTTGGGTTAATTGAAACTGTAGTTGAAGAAAGTTCCCGGGTTTCAAAAGGCTCTAAAGTGAACCGGCCCGTTTGAGAATTTTTGGAAGAATTATTATCTCCAGATGAAGTAATTACCGATAACTCGTAGTGTAAACTATATGTGGCCTCGGTTAAATTTTTAGAAATTCCTGTTATTTCCAGGAGATTATCTTTATTATCATTGGTTTTAATAGAAGCTTCTACTTCTGAATTAAAATTTTGAGCTTCAGCAGAAACTGAAATTAAAAATATTAGAACCAGTAAATTCAATGGTCCCGATATTATTTTTCTCAATGAAATCATTTAAAATTTCTTACAATTAAAGAGCGTGAATCACCATTCATATGAAATTTCAGATTATTTCCAATAGAATTAGAACCAAATTGTTCAAAATGATGGTTTTTCCCTTGCTGATTAAGCTCTAAACTTATTTCTTCTCCAGGACTGTTCACAAAATTGAAAGCCTTATGCCTGTCTCCATTTTGTACAATTGAAGATGAAAAGGTTGTGGCAGTAACATTAGAATAAATATTATTAAAATTTCCATTTTGAATGTAAACAGATTTATTCTCCTGGGCTCTTACCGAAGTATATACCTGGTTTCTATCTCCAATTTGATTTATGAAGACTTCATTATTTACCTGTTTATTCTCCTTTTGCACACTTGCCAAAAGATTTACTACAACCTGATTTTGAATTCGATTATGAGTTAAATTATCCTGGGCAGTTAACTGGAAATTAAAACAAAGCAGTAATAAAAAAGTGCTAAAACCAATACTTCTCATAAGATGAATTTTTAAATAAAAATAACCCGGACGCCTAAAATACATCCGGGTTATTTTCTATTTATTAATTAGTTTGCTGATGGAACTAAGTTACCCTGGTTAACCATTGAAGTGTTATGGTTTCCACTCTGGTTCACTAAGCTCATATGCATGCTACCACCTTGAGTAACAGTGCTGGCATTATGATTTCCAGATTGCATAGACCAGGACATATGGCGATCTCCTTTTTGTTCTACATCACTAGTGTTGTGATCTCCAGTTTGGGTTACGTAAGAATTACTTCCCCATCCGTTTTGGTAAACATCACTCTCATTGTGGTTTCCAGATTGAAAGGTATAAGATTCATGACTTGCACCAGTTTGAAAATCGTCAGCAGAGTTATTATCCCCAGACTGCGTTTGAATAGAAACATGGTTGCTGTTTAATTGCTCGATACTAGCATCGTTGCCGTTTCCAGATTGTATTTGCATAGCCACACCATTTACAGTTCCGCTTCCTGCACCATTTGTATATGGAGAATCTTGAGAAATTACAGCTTCGTTGTGGTTACCACTTTGATATTGCATAGAGAAATTCGCCGCTGGTCCTTGTAGACCATCATCATTCTGACCTGAAATAGCAGAGTTATGACTTCCGGTTTGAATAACAAAAGCTTCATTATACTCAGCTTTTTGATCTACATCAGCAGAGTTATGATCTCCAGATTGAGAAACAAAAGACAGGTTAGATAATCCTTGTTGATCTACATCAGATTGGTTATGATTACCAGATTGACCAACAAGACTTGAATTACTTTGAGCAAATGCAACTGCCCCAAACATTAGCGCGCTAGCGCAAAAAATCACTTTTTTCATAATAAAAAATTAAGGTTAAAAAAATATTTAAATTAAAAACTTACAATTTCACTTTGGGGCAAAACGAGTCTTCTTCATAACTATAATAAAACTATACTATAGAAATAGAATTAATGTTGGGGGCATAATGTGTAGGGAGTTAGAATTTGACGCAACCTTGGGGGGAAGGTTTAGGGGGGTGTTAAATTCTGATGCTAATATAGGATGGATTTTAGGACGAAAATATACTTTTCGATGAAGAGCTACATTTTTTGACAAGATGTGAAATGAATCTTAAAGGAATAATTATACGGGAAAACCCGTATGCACTTATTTGAATTAGTAGGAATTTTCTTATCCTCTTTATATTTTATATAATTCATTGAAAAGCAGATTCTAAATCTTTAGTTTTCAGTAGATTTATAAAAATTACAGTTATAAAAATTTTAAAAATTTAATAGGAAGAAATAAAATTATAGCCGCGCTCTAAAATCTTTAAAAAAGTTGAATTAATCGATATGGTGTGAAATTTCCTATAAAATTTATCCAAATAATAAGCTCATTTCAAAAGAAGACTAAAACACACATAAAGCACTGATTTATAATAATTTATAGTTATTTTACAAGTCCCCGATAAAAATTGAAGAAATTCTGCGCTAAAAAGCAGATTAATACACGCTAAAATAAAAATTGTAGGAAATAACTTATAATTCTTAATAATAAAGGTAGTTTCCGGTACGGGAAAGCTCCAAAAATGCGGAAATCCTCTTAAAAACAGAAAAAGTCTTCTGTAATAGAATTAAAATAATGAAAATAGTACTCAAATTAGGTAATTAAAATTTTTAAAATTAGTTCTGAAACAAAAAAACCACGTGTTTGCACACGTGGTTTTTATAATTATATATTTAAAATTACCTGGTAAAAAGTAACTCTCTGTACTTAGTTAACGGCCATAGCTCATCATCTACCAGAAGTTCCAATTTATCACAGTGGTATCTTATTTCATCAAAATAAGGCTTTACATCATCACAATAAGCGAAGGCTCGTTTTTCAGAATCTTCTATCTTATTAGCTACTTTCCTGGCCTCTATCATAGCTTTAACTCCGCTATTGATCTTAGCAATATGTTCAGAGATCTCTTCAATGAGTTCCAGTTGCTCGTTAGAATGTTTCTTGAAGTCTTCGTTATAAATATGCTTCAGGCCTTCTACATTCTCTATAAGGATATTCTGGTAACGAACTGCAGTTGGGATAACATGATTTCTGGCAATATCTCCAAGGATTCTACCTTCAATCTGGATTCGCATCGCGTAATCTTCAAGTTCAATTTCGTGACGCGCTTCAAGTTCCACTTTGTTCATCACCTTCATTTCTTCATAAAGAGCGATTGTTTTCTCAGAAATTTGAGCTTTTAAGGCTTGTGGAGTCGTTCTATTATTACTTAAGCCACGTTTTTTAGCTTCCTTCTCCCAGGCTTCACCATAACCATCTCCTTCAAAACGAATGTTCTTAGATTGCTTGATGTATTCTCTAAGTACATTAAAGATAGCATCATCCTTCTTCATTTTCTTGCCTTTAATCAACTCATCAACTTCAGATTTAAAGTCGTTTAGTTGTTTGGCCATAATGGTATTAATAACCGTCATTGGGTTAGCGCAATTTGCAGTAGAACCAACAGCTCTAAATTCAAATTTATTACCGGTAAAGGCAAAAGATGAAGTACGGTTACGATCGGTATTATCCAGTAAAATTTCCGGAATCTTACCTACTACATTAAGTTTTAGCTCGGTTTTTTCCTGCGGAGATAGTTTTCCGTCGGTTACCTTTTCTAATTCATCCAATACTTCGGTTAACTGAGATCCAATAAATGCTGAAATAATTGCGGGCGGTGCTTCGTTTGCTCCCAACCTATGATCGTTAGATGCACTTGCAATAGCTGCTCTTAACAATTCTTCGTTATCATGTACTGCTTTAATAATATTAATGAAGAAAGTTAAGAATTGAAGGTTCTTCATTGGTGTAGAACCCGGTGCTAATAAGTTTGTCCCGGTATCTGTGGCTAAAGACCAGTTGTTGTGTTTACCACTACCGTTAATACCGGCAAATGGCTTTTCGTGAAGAATTACCTTAAAGTGGTGTTTTTCGGCAATCTTGCTCATAATATCCATAATTAATGAATTATGGTCTACGGCCAGGTTACCTTCTTCAAAAATTGGTGCCAGCTCAAACTGGTTTGGTGCAACCTCGTTATGACGTGTTTTCACCGGAATACCAAGTTTCATACACTCAATTTCCAGGTCTCGCATATAGGCCAATACCCTTGAAGGAATTGAACCAAAATAGTGATCGTCTAATTGTTGTCCCTTTGCAGGAGAATGTCCCAACAAAGTACGCCCTGCCAAAGAAAGGTCTGGACGCGTAGCGGCCAAAGCAGAGTCAATAAGAAAGTATTCCTGCTCCCAGCCTAAAGTAGCGGTTACTTTTGTAACATTTTTATCAAAATATTTAGCTACGGATGTTGCTGCCTGGTCTACAGCTTGTAATGCTCTTAAAAGAGGTGTTTTATAATCTAAAGCTTCACCTGTATAAGAAACAAAGATCGTTGGTATACAAAGCGTTGTTCCCCAAAGAAAAGCTGGAGAAGTAGGATCCCATGCAGTATAACCACGGGCTTCAAAAGTATTTCTAATTCCTCCACTTGGGAAACTTGAGGCATCTGGCTCTTGTTGAACCAAAGCTCCGCCACCAAATTTTTCTATTGCAGAACCATCGGCCTGAGTTTCAAAAAAGGCATCGTGTTTTTCAGCCGTTGCGCCGGTTAATGGTTGAAACCAGTGTGTATAATGGGTAGCTCCTTTTGAAATGGCCCATTCTTTCATCCCAGTAGAAATGTGGTCTGACACTCTACGGTCAATTTTCTTACCGGTTTTTATAGCTTCCATCACATTTTCGTAAGCTTCCTTGGTAAGGTATTGCTTCATGGAGGCTTCGTTGAACACATTTGTTCCAAAAAGCTCAGACCTTCTGGCCGGCTCTTTAATCTTAACCGGCTTGCGGTTAAAGGTTTCTTTTAAAGCTTCAAATCGTAAAGTTGACATATTGGTGTGTTTGATAAATTTTAAATTTCAGCTACCAAATGTATATATTTTTACAGACACCCCGTTAAAAATCAAGCCTCTGATTTAAATTTTTATGTATTTATTAATACACCCCCTTAAAATTAACCCAAAAATGCAAGACCCGTAAAAATTACATAGCTTACGAATAAAATCACACCTTTATACCTGTTGAAAAGAAAGCGTTTTGGTAAAAAAGCTAGCGGAGCAATGGCAAAAGCAATCCCAATCATCCAGAAAATGTCGTTGGTAAGTATTTGATCTGACTGAATATAAATAGGTTGAATCATTGCGGTGATTCCCAAAACCGAAGCAATATTAAAAATATTAGATCCTATAAGATTCCCCAGGGAAAGTGCTTTTTCCTTTTTTAAAGCTGCAATAACCGATGCTGCCAGTTCTGGTACACTTGTTCCAATTGCAATCATAGTCACAGAGATTACTCTTTCACTTACTCCCAACATTGTTGCCAGGTCTACAGCACCATCTACCAGTAATTCTGAACCTCCCCAAAGTGCCACGCCTCCTATTAGTAACCAGATAATCATTTTAAAATTTGAAGTCTCTTTAAGTGAGTCGTCTATTCCCTCAACTGCAATTTCAGTTTTTCTACGAGACCTTCTTATTAATAAAATTAGAAAAACGATAAGACCTATAAATAATAAGAGACCTTCCAATCGCGAAATATGTCCACCGGTATATAAAAAGTAATAAAGTACAATAGAGAAAAGCATCATTGCCGGCCAGTTAAACCGGTAAAACTCCCTGTCTACAGAAATTGAGGTAATTATGGCGGTAATACCCAGTACCAAACCTAAATTGGCAATGTTAGAACCTATCACATTTCCCAGGGAAATATCTGAAAAACCATTTAGTGCAGCCTGTAAACTTACCAGAAGCTCGGGAGCCGATGTAGCAAACGATACCACCGTTAAACCAATTACCATTTTGGAAATATTGAACTTAAAAGATAGCGCTACAGAAGCTCTAACCAAAAATTCTCCACCTACAACCAACAAAACAAGCCCAATAAGAATAAAAACAATACTCATCTAATTTTTTTTGCGAAGATAAAATAATCCTGTGAGCTAAACTTAAAAGCATCATAAATCAAAAAGAAACTACTTAATTAGTAATTAAACTATATTTTTCGTTATATTTGAAATAACCAAACAAAATCAAAATGAAAAGATTAACTAATAAAGAGGAAGAAGTGATGCGTATTCTCTGGCAATTGGAGAAAGCATTTGTTAAAGAAATTATTCCGCTCATACAGGATAAAAAATATCATTACAATACAGTCTCAACTATTGTAAGACATTTAGAAGACAAGGGCTTTGTTGGCCATACAGCTTATGGAAATACACATCAATACTATCCCATAATTTCTAAAGAAGAATACAGGAAACACATTATGAGTCTCACCTCAAAACGTTTTTTTGATAATTCTTATAAGAGCATGGTTTCCTTTTTTGCTAAAGAAGAAAAGATTAGCGCAAGGGAACTTCGCGAAATCCTGGAAATTATAGAAAAGGAGAATAAAGAATAACTTATGGAAGCATTCTTAACCTATCTTCTTAAAAGCGCCGGTTTGCTAAGTATTTTTTACCTGGCCTATATTATTTTACTAAGAAAGGAAACCAGTTTCCAGATAAATCGTAATTTTCTCATGGTTGGAATTTTAACTTCAGCAGTTCTACCGGCAATTTATTTTACCCGGAAAGTGATGGTAGAAGCTAATAACTTTCCCTTCCACGAGTTTCCTGCAAGCACAAATATTACTTCAGAAAATATAGCATCCAATTTTGGCGCCTGGGAAGTCCTGGGTCTTGCTTATTTAAGTGTTGCCCTGTCTTTCCTAACAAAAATTTTTGTGCAGCTTTTCAACATTTGGCAACTTATTAAAAAAAGCCAAATTCATAAAATAGATGGTTTTAATTTTCTTACAACCAATACTACGGTAAGTCCGTTTTCATTCTTTAAATTCATTGTTTATAATCCTGCGGCGCATTCAGAAAAAGATTTGCAAATGATTTTGCAACACGAAAAGATACACGCGGCGCAATGGCATTCTATAGATATACTAATAGCAAATCTTACTACCGCCCTACTTTGGTTTAACCCGTTAAGCTGGTTGTATAAAAAAAGCGTTGAACAAAATCTGGAATATATAGCCGACAGGGAGACGGTGGCTATTTCGGGGGCAAAAAAATCTTATCAGCAGGCTTTGGTAAAAGTTTCAATTTCAAATTTACAACCTGCACTTACCAATCATTTTTACCAGTCATTTATCAAAAAACGAATTCTTATGTTGAATAAAAAATCATCTCAAAATACCGGGCTTTGGAAACTAAGCCTTGTTTTTCCATTTGTCCTGGCTTTTATGCTCGCTTTTAATGTAAAGACCAAGGCCCAAACAAAAAAATCTGAAAATCCTGTAGAAACTGTTCAAGTAAATAAATCAGTTTCAGCTACAATTACAAAATTTTCTAAAGAGGAAGGTCTGGAAAAAATTTCTGGAATTTTTCAGAAATTCAATGTTGAACTGGAGTTTTCAGAAATTAAATATTCCAACGAACTACTTACCGGTATAAAAGTTTCCTTCTTAAACAAAGAAACCAACGAAACCGGAACTTTCTCAACCAACGATACAGAAGGAATTGAATCTTTTGAAATCTTTACAGATAAAAAAGAAACTGGTTTTAGGAAAGCCAATACCCTTTTGGAAAAAGGCGCTATATCTTCTAACGGAAGTGCTTTAGGTAAACTAGGGAAACATCCCTTATATATTATAGACAGTAAGAAATATACTTCTAAAGAATTAGACGGGAAACACCTTGATATTTCTAAGCAAGGAATAAGTATTTCTTTAGCTGAGGAAGCAAAGGCAAAATATGGAAATGAAGCCGAAAACGGAGCAATTATTGCCAATAATGCAAGAATCATCGATAATTTACAGAATGAATTAAAGAGAATTGATAAAGAGGATTCTGAAACCAAACGCGAATTCTTACAAATAGAACACGGTAGATCACCGAGTTTAATTTCCCTCCAAACTAATTTTAAGGGGAAGAAAAAAAACAAAAATAAAAAGTTACGCGAAAACTCTAAAAATCCTCAAGAAATCCCCGGCGATCCCCTTTATATATTAAACGGTGAAAAAAGTAAGAAAGAAATTGTTGAGTTAATAGATAAAGATCTTATTAAAAGTGTAAATGTTCTTAAAGGCGAAAACGCAACTTCTCTTTATGGGAAAGACGCCAAAGATGGGGCGGTGATTATTACTACCGGGGTTTTGGATAAATCTAAAAAGAAAACTGAAAAAAAGGTGATAAAAACCCAAGCTCATTCAGTCGGATTTCAAACATTCAAAAAGAAAACAGATTACGAAATAATAACCGGCAAAAGTTTAAGTTTTTCTAATTCCAAAGATATAAACGCTTTTCATAAATATGAAGAAGATAAAAAATCAGATAACTCAACAGGCTATACTGTTAAGGCCAATATTTTCACGAATGGGCATAAGCAAGCTTCGCCTCTAGTTATAATTGATGGAAAAAAGGAAAGTGCAGAGTTTATGGAAGAAAAACTACAACCCGAAGATGTTGAAAAAATTAATGTTCTTAAAGGTACAGTTGCTTTAGAAAAATATGGAGAAGATGCCGAAGACGGGGTTATTGAAATTACTACTAAAAAAGATAAATAATAATTTTTCTTTTGATTTAAATTTGAATTTAAAGGCAGGTTAATTCCCTGCTTTTTTCTTTTACCTGATTTTCAATATCTTTGAAGTAAACCGCTTTGAGGCAAATTCAGGAAGAATTGAATATATGAATATTGAGGCAAACCTCAGCGCATTTAAATCTCGATTATCGAGTAAACCAACCAAAAATGAAAAAGAAATTTTTTAAAGCACTTTCTAAACTTAACAAGAAGGTTCTGCCCAGCTACACTAAAAAAGAACTGGATCTAAGAAAAGCCAGTAAAGTACAAATGGCAATTATTGGCTGGAAATCCTGGGTTACCAGGAATTCTTTAGACTAAAAAAAGCCCTTAAGACAATTCTTAAGAGCTTCCTGTATATATTCAAGTTTCCCCTACTTACTCATTTTTTTAGCTTTTTCTTCCAGTTTTTTCACATCAGTAGGATACGGATTTTCTTTTAAGGTTTTTGCTAAATGTACCAGGTTGTGAGCCATAAGTAACATCATATTATTGGTGAATTCGTGTTTATTCCCTTCGGCTTCAATATAACTTGGCCCGGGCCCGGCTTCACCCACATAATAGCAAAATCCGTTTACGGGAACAGTAAATCCGTGCTCAGAGAGGTCAAAAACCATACTGGAAATTGCTTTTTTAGCACCGTCTTCATTCCCATCTACCATAACTCCGGCTACCTTATTATAAGTTGGAAATTGCCCGTTTTCTTCGCTTCCCTCTTCCATTATTCCATCAAAACGTTCGGCAACCATTTTAGCCACGGCACCCCGATCTCCACGCCAAATTGGAGTAGCTAGAATTAAAATATCGGCAGCTTTTACCTTCTTTAAAATTTTAGGCCATTCATCTCCATTTTCTTCATCAGAGGTAACTCCAAATTTTACATCATGGTCTACTACGCGAACAATTTCGGTAGAAACATCAAGGCCTTTAAAAACCTTTTCAGCTTCTTCAATAAAGGCTTCGGTATTAGATGTTTTGGGAGATTTTTTAAGTGTACAATTCAAAAATAAAGCTTTCAGTTTCATAATTTAGATTTTATGGTTTACTATGCAACTTATTAAAAAGGGAGACTTAAAGCAGTTAAGGCTTGGTTAAACCTACCTTAGTGTTTTGTTAGAAGCCTTATATTTATGATAAAGTATTAATTATGATGAAAAAATACCTTTTACTTAGTATTCTTTGTTTTTCGGTAATTAGCCTTAATTCTCAATCCTGGAAAACTCTTCCTGCAAATGGAGAAGCACAGGAACGCCACGAGAATGCTTTTGTACAGGCAGGAAAGCGGTTTATTTTAATTGGAGGTCGCGGTAATAAACCAATTGATATCTACGAAACCGAAAACCAAAAATGGAAAAAAGGAGCACAACCTCCCCTGGAAATTCACCATACACAGGCCGTGAGCCTGGACGGACTTGTATATATATTAGGCGCATTTACCGGTGGCTGGCCAGATGAAGATCCTATTCCTAATATTTATATTTACGACCCCTTAGAAAATTTATGGGTAAAAGGACCTGAAATTCCTGAAGACCGTAGACGTGGTGCTGCCGGCGTTGCAATAAAAGATAAAAAAATATACCTGATAAACGGAATTACCAATGGGCATACTTCCGGTTGGGTAAATTGGTTTGATGAATATGATGTTTATAAAAATAAATGGAAAATACTTCCAAATTCGCCTAATGAACGGGATCACTTTCAAGCAGTAATAACTGGGGATATACTCTTTGTTGCCGGCGGAAGGAAATCTGGAAGTGTTGAAGGAAACGGATTTGCCGGTACAGTGAAAGCCACAGATATCTACGATTTTAATGCGGGAAAATGGAAAACCATTTCTGAAATTCCTACGCCAAGAGGCGGCACGGCAGTTGGACTTTTAGATAATAAGCCTGTAATTTTGGGAGGTGAAAGTGATGCCCAGGAAAAAGCGCACAATGAAGCTGAAATCTTTAATTTTGCTGATGGAAAATGGGATAGCCTGCCTCCATTAAAACAAGGCCGGCACGGCACCCAGGCAATTACCATTAATAAGCAAATTATTATTGGTGCCGGAAGCGGAAATCGAGGTGGTGGCCCAGAGTTAAATTCGTTTGAAGTTTTTGCCAAAGACAATTCCCTTAATTTTAGTACCGATGCTATTCTGGCAGGGGAATTAAAAGCATCACAAGACAATCTTGATTTTTCAAAACAAGAAATAAAAAGTCTTAGAATTTCTCATAAAGGAGGTAACCAGGCTATTATAATTACCGAAATAAATATTAGTGATAATTTTAGTATTTTTAATAACAAAAGTCTCCCATTCATTTTAGCCCCACGTTCAGAATTTGAATTAAAAATAAAAGGAAATCAAAATCCCGGAGAACTGTTTATTAAAAGAGCGGGTAAAAAAGAAGACCTTAAAGTAAGCTTGAATAAGAATAACGAGAAGTAACCCCTTAACCTCATTATAAAATGGAATAAATTTGCATCCCAAATAATATAATACCGGGAAACCTAATCAAAAATAAAGCAAGAACAAGCGTTAAAATTTGATTAAACCCTAATGAAAAATTCTTTTGAAAATTATTTTTGCATATTATGGAAAATCACTTTTTAAACTGCATAGTATTACTTAATGAGCAAAACTAAACCAGGTACTCCGGTAAAAAGACTTTGGAATTTACTAAAATTAGACAAGCGCGATGTAAGTCATATTTTATTTTATGCACTTTTCGCGGGTTTATTAAATTTGGCAGTTCCCCTGGGTATACAGGCTATTGTGAATTTAATTCAGGGAGGAAAAGTTAGTACCAGCTGGGTAATTTTAGTGATTTTAGTTACGCTCGCAGTAGGTTTGGTTGGAGTTTTTGAGTTGCTACAACTTAGACTGGCAGAAAATATTCAGCAAAAAATATTTACACGTTCCAGTTTTGAATTTTCCTACCGTTTTCCCAAAATTAAAAGTGAAGCTTTACAAAATATCTATCCGCCAGAACTGGCAAACCGTTTTTTTGATACCCTAAAAGTTCAAAAAGGAGTAAGCAAAATTTTATTAGATCTCCCGGCGGCCACAGTCCAGGTTGTTTTTGGAGTTATACTGCTCTCCCTTTATCACCCATTTTTTATTTTATATGGACTATTACTGGTATTATTAATTTATATCGTCTTTAAATTTACCGCTGCCAAAGGTTTAAAAACCAGCTTAGACGAATCTAAAAACAAATACCAGGTAGCTCACTGGATTCAGGAGGTTGCCCGAAACTTAAACAGTTTTAAAATTTCTGGCCGAAGCAAGCTGGCGCTGGATAAAAACGATAAACTTACCGAAAAATACCTGAGGGAACGGGAAGAGCATTTTGGCGTTCTTAAAATTCAGTACATTAAACTTATTATTTTTAAGGTTTTGGTAGCCGGTGGTCTCCTGGCTATTGGAGGAATGTTGGTTCTAAACCAACAAATGAATATTGGTCAATTTGTAGCCGCCGAGATCATTATTCTCTTAATTATTTCTTCCGTAGAGAAAATGATACGAGGCCTTGAGGATATTTATGACACCCTTACCTCGCTGGAGAAACTGGGACAGGTAGTAGATAAACCCTTAGAACCTTCAGAAAATCAAAATTCTGTAAACGCTTCTAATGGTATTAAACTGGAATTTAAAGATGTGGCATTTGAGCCGGAAGGTTATTCGGTTTTAAAGGGAATTAATTTTGTAGTGAACCCCGGAAAATCGCTTGTAATTACCGGGCCGGCAGGAAATGGAAGAACCAGTCTTTTAAAACTCATTTCAGGTATTTTTAGTCCTACAAAAGGTAAAATTTATGTAAACGATCTCGCCCGGCACACCCTTGTTTTAAATGAATATCGGCAATATCTAGGGACTTTATTACCCGATGAAATTCCGTTTGAAGGTAGTCTTTGGGAGAATATAACTTTTGGAGATGAATCTATTTCAGACCAGGATATAGATTGGGCTTTAGAACAGGCTGGCTTAAAAGATTTTGTAAAAGAGCAAAACAATGGTATTTATACTCAAATTCATCCTGAAGGTAGATATTTATCTTCCCTTATTTCACAAAGAATTATCCTGGCCAGGGCTATTGTAAATAAGCCTGCAATACTTATTTTAAAAGAACCTTTTACGAAATTTGAACCTCAGGAAAAGAAAAGGATATTAAAGTTTTTAACCGATCCGCAGCAAAAATGGAGCTTAATTGTAGCCAGTAATGATGATTTATGGAAAGAAATTTGTGATGAGCGCCTGGAATTAGAGGATGGTAAAATCGTTAAATCCCTGTAGATATGCTGAATATTTCTGAAGAAAAATTAAACGAGCGTATAGATATTTCTGACTCTAGATCGGGGAAATTCGTTTTTAATAGAAAACACTACACTATATTTAATAAGGTGCTAATTGGCCTTTTTTTATTATTTATAATTATTCTCTTTTTACCCTGGACACAAAATATAAGATCTAGTGGAAATGTTACCACGCTAAGCCCGGAACACCGCCCACAAACCATACAATCTCCCATCCCCGGGAAAATTGAGCAATGGTATATTAACGAAGGGGATTTTGTAAATAGAGGAGATACTATTTTAAGAATTTCAGAGGTGAGTAGTGATTATTTTGATCCTTTATTAATCAATAGAACTTCCAGCCAAATAGATGCCAAACGCCAATCGGCCGACTCCTATGACGAAAAGATAGAAGCACTTAGGCAACAATTAGAAGCGCAGCAGCAAGAACGGGAGTTAAAGCGAAGTATGGCCACTAATAAACTGGCGCAAGCCGGCTTAAAGGTTCGTAGCGACAGTATTAAACTGGAAGCAGCAAAAACCGAGGTAGAAATTGCCAAAACGCAATTTGAACGTATGCAAACTCTGCAAGAAGAAGGTTTAAAATCTTTAACCGATTTGGAAGCGAGGCGTTTAAGATTGCAGGAAGCCCAGGCCCAACTAATTGCGCAAGAAAATCAACTTTTAGCCAGCCGTAATGAAGTAATAAATGCTGAAATTGAAATAAACCGAATTTCTGCTGAATACGCTGATAAAATTTCTAAAACCAGGCAGGAAATTTTTACCACTCAAAGCAACCAATTTGGTACTCGCGCTGAAGTTGATAAACTTCAAATTCAGCTTTCAAATTACCAACAGCGTAGCAATTTATATTATATTCTTGCACCCCAGGATGGTTACGTAAATAAAGCTCTACGCGCCGGTTTAGGTGAAACTTTTTCACAAGGAGAGCAATTAGTAGGTATAATGCCTTCCAACTATCAAATGGCGGTAGAAACGTATGTTAGGCCATTAGATTTACCACTTATGCATGTGGGCGAAGAGGTTCGTATTCAGTTTGATGGTTGGCCCTCAATAATTTTTAGCGGCTGGCCCAATCTTTCTTATGGTACTTATGGTGCCGAAGTAGTTGCGGTAGAAAATTATATTTCAAAAAATGGTAAATACCGTGTTCTCCTCGCCCCTGATCCCGATGATAATCCCTGGCCGGAACAAATAGGAATTGGCAGTGGTGCGCAAACTATAGCCCTCTTAGAAAATGTTCCTATTTGGTATGAATTATGGCGAAACTTAAACGGTTTCCCCCCTAACTATTACGAACCGGGAACCGGTGACAATACTGAATCTCAAGCGGCAAAAAGTAATAATAAAAAGTAGCCAAATAAATGCGCTTTGTACACTATTTTACAATCCTATTCTTTATTTGTTCTTCGGCAGTTGCCCAAACAGACAGCCTGAGTTATACCGAATTTTTAGATATTGTAGTAAGTGAACATCCTGTAGTTAGCCAGGCAGGATTGGTAAGAAATATAGGTGATGCCGAAGTACAGGCAGCAAGAGGTGCATTTGACCCTCGCTTTGAGGTAGATTATAAAGAAAAAGAGTATAAAGGTACCGAATATTACGACCTTCTTGATGCCCAATTACAAGTACCTATGTGGTACGGATTAAAATTAAAAGGCGGATTTCAACAAAATCAGGGCGCCTATGTAAATCCGCAAAACAAAGTGCCAGAACCCGGTTTATTTCAGGCAGGCGTAGTTTTATCGGTGGGAGAAGGACTTTGGATTAATTCTAGAATGGCGGGTTTACGCAAAGCCCAGGCCTATCGGGACCAAAGCCGGGCCGAGCAGCAATTAATGATAAATGATATTCTTCTGGATGCTTCGTTTGTATATTTTGAATGGTTAAGAGCGCACCAGAAATTACAGATTTTTGAAGATTTTCTAGAGAATGCAAATGAACGCTATCGCGGAATTAGGCGCGGCGCTCAAATGGGCGAAGTTGCAGGGATAGACACCGTAGAAGCAAGCCTAAATATTCAAAAACGTAGACTCCAGGCTAACCAGGCCATTGTAGAACTCAGAAAAAAACGGCTGGAACTTTCTACCTATTTATGGGACCAAGATCAACCGCTTATTTTACAGGAAAAGGTAAGACCCGTAACTACCGAAGAAGTTTTCCGTACTTTAATTTCTGAAATTCCTGAAGCAAATTTAGATACCCACCCGCAATTAGAATTTTACAGGAGAAAAATTGAAGCGCTCCAAATAGAAAAACGCTATCGCATTAATCAGTTATTACCCAAAATAGATTTGGAGTATAATTTCCTTTCAGAAGAACCCGAAAACTTTGAAACTTTTAATGCCAGTGCGTACAAAGCGGGTGTAAAATTTTCTATGCCATTATTTTTAAGAAGGGAACGTGGCGATCTTAAGATAGCCGAATTTGAGCTGCAGGATGCCAAATTAGAGCTAAACCTTAAAGACAACCAGTTACAAGCCAAAATTAATGCCCTGAAACAACAACTTCAGGCCTTTTTAGAGCAAATTGAAATGACAGAACAAATGGTGGTAGATTCTAATGCATTACTTCAGGCAGAAGTGCGTAAATTCAATTTTGGAGAAAGTTCAATCTTTTTAATGAATACCCGCGAAACCCGGTTTATAGAGGCCAGGCTGGAGCAATTAGATCTTCAGGTTAAATATTTAAAAACCCAGGCAGAGTACCTGCAGGCTCTGGGGAGAAATCCTGCGCAGTAAATTTCACTGCACACGTAATTACTCCTTTAGGTTTATTCTATCCAAACATATTATTTGTAACTTTAAAATTAGATAATCAAAAAATTAAAATTATGATCAGTAAAATTTTTAACTCAGTTGCTTTTATAGGCATTTTTCTTTTTATGGTTTCTTGTGGAGAAAGTACTGATACCGTAGAATCTGGAACTTACCAGGGAACAATAGAAGAGGTTGAACCTTCTAAAGATGAGATTTACGTAAAAACAAACGATAACAAGACTTTAGAGTTGTATTTCAAGGAAACTACCGAGTTAACCCGAAATGGAAGCACTGTAGATTTTTCAGAATTGAAAGAAGGTCAAAAGGTTGAAGTTGAAGTAGAAAAAGTGGGAAAACGTTTAGATCCCATTTCTGTAAAAATTATGGAATAAAATGAATCAGTTACCTGATTTTTGGCGGACAGAGGTTTTTCATCCTCTGTCCGTTCATTTTCCTATCGCCATTTTATTAGTTGCTTTTTTGTTTAAGTTAGTAGCGCTGGGCTCGGCAAAAGAAGTCTGGAAACAAGGAGGAACTATACTACTTTTATTAGGTACAATAGGAGTTTGGATTGCAATTTATACCGGTAATTTAGCCGATGGTATTGTCTCACGAAAAATTTGTGATCCCACCGTTCTTAAACAACATCAAAACCTGGCGTATGTGACCGCCTGGCTTTTTACTGCCTCCCTCCTTCTTGATCTATTAAAATTTTCAAGAATTCGATTACTTACCCAAAAGAAGAATTTATTATCCTTTCTTTGTATCGTTACATTATCAATAGGCTCCGGTTATCTTATGTATGTAGGGCATTTAGGCGCCACCTTAGTTTACCAACAGGGAGCAGGCGTTTATCAGCCATCAGGCGATTGCGCTGAATTTAATTAATAGACTTTATTTTAAAATAATTTCAGATTAACCAAAACTCCCTCAAATTAAAAAAAGCTTAAGTGCTGCTGATAAAAAGGAGAAGCTGAAAAAAACAACAATCAATTTCCCCATGTATTATTCCGGGATGTTCTAATTAATGAGCAACGAATCATTAAAGCATTAACTAAATAAAAAAGCACCGCTCTGGCGGTGCTTTTCAGTATAAAATTTAAGCTATTTTTTAGTGTACAATAATCGCATCTGCAGTTCCATCTGGATCTCCATTTACAGTTCCATCAGTAGAGGCACTTCCTAATAATAGAACTCCGGCTGCATGTGGTGAAGCCATAGAAGTACCGCTTATTGAATTATAACCACCGTCTTTCCAGGTTGAATTAATCGCAACTCCCGGAGCAGCGTAATCTACCGGCGGATTTCCGTAGTTAGAGAAAGAAGCCCAGTTATCGTTAGAATCCATTGCAGAGATCGTTACGATATTTGCTCCGTTTACTCTGGCAGGAGAACTGGTATTCGCATCAGAACTTTCATTTCCGGCTGCAAGAGCGAAAATAATTCCGTTTTGTGAAGCTGAAAGTACTACGCTATCTAAAGCATCTGAAGTTGGCCCGCCAAGACTCATATTGGCAACATCGCCAGCACTTCCGTAAGCAGCAACGTGATCTACACCGGCTATTACGCCAGAGTAAGAACCACTACCACGACTATCCAAAACTTTTACAGGAATAACTGAAGCTCCCGGTGCTACCCCAACAACTCCAAAATCATTATTTAAAGCTGCGATAGTTCCGGCAACGTGTGTTCCATGACCATTGCCATCATCGGTAGATTTTCCATCTCTTCCAGAGGTAAATGCATTAAATCCTCTTGAAGCATCTACATTAAGATCTGGATGATCTGTGTCTATTCCGCTATCAATTACCCACGCAACATTAGAACCAGTGTAAGAAGCTACACCATTAACCCGGGTAATTCCGTAAGGTACATCCTGGGAAGAGTCTCCTCCCCCATCGTCTCCATCTCCCGGATCTTCATCACAGGGCCCGCCGTTTGGCGTTCCACAAGGAGGGGCAAATTGCACAATTCTATCTTCCTCGATAAAAGCAATTTCTTTTTTACCTCTTAAAGCTTCCACCTGCTCCAGGTTAAGTTTAAGCGCTGCACCATTAATTGTTTTACTATAAACAGCTAAAAGTTCGGTGTCAGGAATATTAGCTTCAGATAATACCCTTTTGGTAGTATTAGCCACTTCTTCCTGTGCCTTGGTATAACTTTCCGGATATTTTGAAGAAGCATTTCCGGTAATATCTTCATTAAAAACCACGATATACTGGCCTTCGATAATATCGGCTGAAGAAGGAGCTACCAATTCTTCATCCATAGGTTGTTCTCGTGCTTGGTCCTGAGAACATGAAACAAAAAAAGCGGCAGCTATTGCAGTTACCGCGAACGATTTAAAGTTTTTTAAATCCATAAAAATAAAATGTTTGATTAATAAAAGGTTAATAGATTCGTCTAATCTATCACTTTATCGACAATTTCCAAACTTTTATCCTAATAATTTGATAATATGATTATTTCAATTTTATAGAATTTTCAGTCTGGTCCTATTTATTTCAAGGGATTCTTAAGGATAAAATTATTTTTTTATGTAAGAATTTTCTTACTACGAATTAAAATTTCAGCAGGTTTCCAAAAACCTGATTATGCTCATAGGACACTAAAAAATATTCCCGTATACCCACCTGTCAACCAGACCTCTATGTAACAAAAGTTGCTTCCCACAGGTAATCCACCCATTAATTTTGTCATCTAATTAGAAATAAAATTGTTTGAGTATTGACCTCAACAACATAAAAATTGAATAATGAACAACCTGCAAGACTACTTAAGAGAAATCCTGATAGAATTTCCAAAAACTTTGGCTTCTACGGTGAATCCCACAGCACCAGCTGAAGCTATTGCAATAAGCATTCACAGCATCAATTTAAAAATAATCAATTATGAAAACCATCTTAGTATTAGGAGCCGGACAAGGCGGAATTGTCACTGCAAGAGAGCTGAGCAGACATAGCGGAAACGAAGAAGATATCAATCTTGTAAAGATCCTGGTTTTCGAGAAAGAGGAAACCAACGTGTATTCGCCTTCTCTCCCATGGGTGATGGTTGGAAAAAGCAAACAGCAGGAGATCACAGAGCGTTCAGATAAACTGCAGGCTTCAGGCCTGGAAGTTATTAGAGGGGAAATAGAAAATATAGATCCAGAAAATATTGCTTTAACCGTAAACGGGAAGCAGTATAAAGGAGATCATATGGTAGTTTCCCTGGGCGTGGAGCAGGCAGATATTTATAACCTTGATCAATTTGGCTTTAATTTCTTTACCCTAAAAGGAGCTCAGGATTTTTATGCTGAATTAAAAAAATTTGACGGAGGTGAAATTGCTATTTTAGTTTCTTCCCTTCCATTTAAAAGCCCGGCGGCGCCTTATGAAGCTGCGATGCTTATAGAAGATTTTGTAAGAAAGAACAACCTTCCTAAATCCACTAATGTTTCTCTGTATACGCCTGAAGCCGGCCTAATGGAATTCGCCGGCGCTGAAGCTTCGCGGGAACTAAAAGAACTGTTGGAAAAGAAAGGGATCAAATATTTCCCAAACCACGAACTGAAAGCTGTTTCAGGAAACGCACTGGAATTCAGCAATGGGGAAACCTATGATTATGATCTTCTGGCTTATACTCCACTGCACCAGCTACCCGAAGTGATCAAAAAGAGCGATTTAGCAGGAAATTCCGAGTGGGTAGATGTGGATAACAAAACCTTGCAAACCAAATTCGAAAATGTCTATGCCATTGGGGACATCACCCACGTAACAGCTGAAAACGGATCTATACTTCCAAAGATTGGAGTATTTGCAAGACAGCAGGCAGCGGTTGTAGCTCACAATATTGGCAGAATACTTTCAAATCAAAAACCAGATCAAACTTTCGTTCCCGAAGGAAAATACTTTATCGAAGCGGGTGAAGGAAAGGCCAGTGAGACGGGCGGAAGATTTTCGGCTACCGGAAAGAATGAGGTCAAAATGAAAACTCCCGCCCAGTGGGGACATTTCTCCAAATGGTGGGATGAAAAATTTTGGTTCTTCAAAAACTTTTAATCAGAGATAATAGACAAACGATGAACATCAAATATATATTTACAATGTTGGCTTTACTGCCGGGGCTGTGGTTACAGGCACAGGAAACGAAGCCCATATCCTTAAGTGAAGCCATACAGCTGGTAAAGGAAAACAACAGGGAGATCAAGATCTCACAGCAGGAGTTCCTCGAATCCAGGGGAGATTACCGGCAAACGAATTCCATCTTTTTACCCAATGTTGCAGTCTCACATACGGGAATGACCACTACCAACCCTTTGATGGCTTTTGGATCAAAACTGAACCAGGAAATTGTTACGCAGAGTGACTTCAATCCCGATTTTTTAAACAACCCTAAAAGGATCGACAATTTTGCTACCAAAATTGAAGTGGAACAGCCACTTATTAATGTAGACGGGATCTACCAGCGAAAAGCGGCAAAAAAGAAGATGGATGCCACTGCTTTACAAACAGATCGCACCATAGACCATATGGTGCTGGAGGTAGAGAAAGCTTATATGCAACTGCAACTCGCGCACCAGGCAGTAACTGTTTTGGAAAGCGCTCAAAAGGCAGCGCTCGCCAACCAGAAACTGGCAAATGACAGCTATAAACAGGGATATCTGCAAAGATCAGATGTGCTTTCAGTAGAAATTCGGGTTTCTGAAGTCAATAATCAGCTGCAGTATGCAAAAAGCAACGTGATCAATGCATCAGACTATCTGGCGTATTTTTTAAACGAACCATTGAATACGATTTTTGAGCCTACAGATCCTTTGGAGATTTCGATTCCTGTTCAGGGAAATATGGAGGCTGTTTCTAAGGACCGTGCAGATATTAGAGCGATGGAACTGGCGACTGAGGCTTACGGCGAAATGCTGCAGGCAGATAAAATGTCCTTTCTCCCTCGTCTGAATGCCTTTGGAAGCTATGAACTTTATGATGATGAAATATTTTCTGGCGATGCCAGCGGATATCTCGCAGGCATTCAGTTGAAATGGGACTTATTTGAAGGTTATAAGCGCTTCGGAAAACTTCAGAAAAGTAAGGCAACTTATGAAAAAGCCAGGCTGGAATTTGATTCCTATGTTTCCAAAAGCGAGATGGAACGAAACAGGGCAGGCCGGGCAGTAAAAGATGCCGAAAATAAGCTGAACCTCACCCGACTTGCACTGGAACAAGCCGAAGAATCGTTGCGCATACGTTACAACAGGTTTGAGCAGGGGCTTGAGAAAACCAGCGACCTACTTACGGCCGAAGCACAATTTTCGCAGAAACAACTGGAATACGCACAAACCATTTTTGAATACAATTACGCACAGGTACAACTCGATTTTTTAATTAAATAAACAGTCAATATGAAATCCAAATTATATATCCTGAGTCTTTTGGGAGCAACGACCCTACTCTTTAGTTGCGGAGACTCTTCAGAAAAAAATATTACAGAAAATACTCCGGCGGTGGCAGTTACCGTAGAAACTCCTTCAAGATCTGACCAGTCCTTCCTCACTTTTAGCGGAAAAATAGAGGCGGTTGAAAATGCCACTTTAAGCACCCGAAATATGGGCTATGTTACCCGCGTAAATGCAAAGGTGGGCGATGTGGTAGAAAAAGGTCAGCTGCTTATCGAGATTAATAATGCCGACCTGCAGGCAAAGCGGGCGCAGGTGAATGCAGGAATTACTGAAGCCACAGCGGCTTTTAAAAATGCAGAAAAAGATTATGAGCGCTACAGCTCATTGTTTGAAGATAACAGCGCCACTCAAAAGGAAATGGATGATATCACGGCGAGGTACCAAATGGCAAAAGCCAGACTTGAAGCCGCAAGGCAGCAAAAGAATGAAATCAATGCGCAATTCGCTTATTCCAATATTGTAGCTCCCTTTAGCGGAGTGGTTACTTCAAAAAATGTTGAGGTTGGGGATATGGCAAATCCCGGTATGCCGTTGCTAAACCTGGAAGTTCCCGGAAAATTTGAGGTAAGGGCAAGTGTTCCGGAATCTGAAATAGCTTCAGTTAAACAGGGAACAGAAGTGAATGTGCAGGTTAAATCTTCAGGAGAAATCTTAAAAGGAATGGTTTCAGAAATAAGCACTTCCGCAAGGAATTCAGGCGGGCAGTATGTGGTAAATGTCGCATTAGACGAGACCGATGCTTCGATTTACTCGGGGATGTATGCCAGCGTTCAGTTTCCTACCACAGCCGTGGACGAACGAGAGGTTGTTCTCATTCCGTCCTCAGCACTTGTAACCCGCGGAGACCTACACGGAATTTATACGCCAAGCCAGCAAAATACCGCCATCCTAAGATGGGTGCGACTGGGAAGAACGGTTGGTGACGAAGTGGAAGTTCTTTCGGGTCTTAATGCCGGGGAGTCTTATATCTCTTCAGCCGAAGGGAAATTATATAATGGGGCCAAACTTGAAATTCGATAAGCCTTCAGCAATAAAAATATTACGGAATGAAAGAAGGATTAGCAGGCAAAATTGCCAAAGGTTTTATGGATTCGAAGCTTACGGTGCTACTAATGATTGTGTTTATGGTCATTGGAGTGTACAGTTCGTTTTTGATCCCTAGGGAAGAAGAGCCCCAGATTGATGTACCAATGGCCGACATCTTTGTTGGTTATCCAGGTGCAAGCCCCACAGAACTTGAATCGCGGGTAATACAACCGCTTGAAAAAATGGTTTCCAATATTCCCGGGGTAGAATACATCTACTCCACTTCCATGAAAGAGCAGGGAATGGTGACCGTGCAATTCCTGGTGGGCGAAGATATTGAACGCTCCTATGTGAAGCTTTATAATGAGCTTATGAAGCATATGGACCAGATGCCGCAGGGCGCGACGATGCCGCTGGTGAAGACCCGTGCCATTGATGATGTTCCTGTGCTGGGTCTTACGCTGTGGAGTGAAACTTATGATGATTACCAGCTTAGGCAAATTGCCAATGAACTTACGCACGAGATCGAAAAGGTACCCGATGTTTCCATTACCAACAAGATTGGTGGCCGTAGCAGGCAGGTGCGCGTGGTGCTTGATAAGGAAAAAATGGCTGCCAGCGGAGTGGATTTCCTGGGCGTTTCTGAAATGATCCAAGCCAGCAATCAGCAGCTTTCTTCCGGAAGTTTTAATCAGAATGATACTGAATTTCTTGTAAATACCGGAAGTTTCCTGGAATCTGCTGAAGATGTGGAGAACCTTATTATTGGATCTCAGCAGCAACAGCCCGTATATCTGTACCAAATTGCTGAAGTAATTGAAGGACCGGAATTACCCAAAGAATACGTTTCTTTTGGCTATGGAAAAGGCTCTGCAGTTGGAAGTAATTTCTCTTCGGAATATCCCGCGGTGACCATTTCGGTGGCCAAGATCAAAGGTGCAGATGCTATGAAAATAGCCGATGTGATCATTGATAAGGTAGATCACCTGAAGACAAATCTTATTCCGGATGATGTGTACGTAGAAGTTACCCGAAACTATGGGGAAACAGCTTCTCACAAAGTTTCAGAATTACTTCTGCATTTGATCGGGGCCATTATCGCAGTTACCCTGGTGGTAATGCTGGCAATGGGCTGGCGCGGCGGACTGGTGGTATTCCTTTCTGTCCCTGTGACATTTGCACTTACGCTGCTTAGTTACTATTTGCTGGATTATACATTAAACCGAATTACCCTTTTTGCCCTTGTATTTGTAACAGGGATCGTGGTGGACGATTCCATTATCATAGCCGAAAATATGCACCGGCATTTCAAGATGAAACGGCTTCCGTTCAAGCAAGCTGCTCTTTATGCCATCAACGAAGTGGGGAACCCGACAATCCTGGCCACTTTCACGGTGATTGCTTCGGTATTGCCTATGGCCTTTGTAAGCGGATTGATGGGGCCTTATATGAGCCCAATGCCTATTGGAGCTTCCATTGCAATGATTCTGTCATTATTCGTAGCGCTAACTATTACACCTTATTTGGGGCTCATCTTTTTAAGAGAGAAAAGCAAAGGCAAAGACAGTGTTGAGGAAGAATCTACAGGACAAATCGAAGATACTAGAATCTTTAAGATCTATAATAAATTGGAAAGGCCGCTTATTGACAACAAAAAGACCCGTTGGATCTTTCTGGGTACCACTATGCTGTTGTTGTTGGGCTCTGTAGCCTTGTTCTTTACCAAATCGGTTGCGGTGAAAATGCTTCCGTTTGACAACAAGAATGAATTCCAGGTGGTGATAGATATGCCCGAAGGCACAACTTTGGAACGAACCGCCATAGTGTCAAGAGAGATTGGGCAGTACCTGTCCCAAAGACCAGAGGTGGTGAATTATCAGAGTTATGTTGGGACATCTGCACCCATAACCTTTAACGGACTTGTTAGACATTATGACCTGAGAGGTGCAAGTAACACGGCCGATATTCAGGTGAACCTGAAGGACAAGAGCGAAAGAAGTGAGCAAAGCCACGACATCGCGAAATTATTACGACCCGATATTCAGAAGATTGCAGCAAAATTTGATGCCAATGTGAAGATCGTGGAAGTACCACCGGGACCTCCCGTAATGTCAACAATTGTTGCTGAAGTTTACGGACCCGATTACGATAAGCAAATGGAAATTGCTGATGAGATCCAGGGAATCTTGAAACACACCCCAGATGTTGTGGATGTGGATTGGATGGTAGAGGCAGACCAGGCCGAATATCATTTTGAGATCGACAAGGAAAAAGCAGTGCGCTATGGAATTGCTCCGCAGCAAATCGTTCATACCATGAATGCCGCTTTGGGAGAAAGTGCAATTGCACATTTATATGATGAAGATGCTACCCAAAGAGTGGGGATCCTTCTTGCCCTGGCAGAGCAGGAAAAATCCACTCCGGTAGATATTTCCCAGATCAAAATGGTATCGCAAACCGGACAAATGGTGAGTGTGGCAGATCTTGTTCAGATCCAGGAAAAGCTTAGGGAAAAAAGCATTTTCAGAAAAAATCAAAAGAGGGTGGTGTATGTTCTGGCAGATATGGCCGGAGAGCTTGAAAGTCCTGTTTATGCCATCTTAGGAATGGAAGAGAAATTAAAAGAGATCGAACTTCCTGCCGGTTATGAACTTGATGAGCTTTACATACAACAACCCGAAATGGAAGATGATTATACCGTAAAATGGGATGGGGAATGGCAAATCACGCTGGAGGTCTTTAGAGACCTGGGAATTGCCTTTCTGGGAGTGATTTTCATAATCTATATCCTCATCGTTGGTTGGTTTCAAAACTATCGTGCACCAATCGTGATGATGGTAGCTATCCCGCTTTCCCTTATCGGGATCGTGCTTGGACACTGGGTTATGGGTGCTTTCTTTACCGCTACTTCATTTATTGGGATGATCGCGCTTGCAGGAATTATGGTTAGGAACTCGGTGTTGCTCATCGACTTCGTGAACCTGCGACTGGAAGACGGAATTCCGTTGAAACAGGCAGTGATAGAAGCCGGTGCTGTGCGAACTACTCCTATTCTTCTAACTGCAGGAACTGTTGTAATAGGCGCATTCGTGATACTATTTGACCCGATCTTCCAGGGGTTGGCAATCTCATTAATGGGAGGAACTATTGTTTCGACGATCCTTACGCTGCTGGTAGTGCCTTTAGTGTATTATATGATAGAGCGGAAAAAGTATGAAGCACGGGAGGAAAAAGAAATTGTTGTTGAAGAAAAAAACCTGAGGAAGTGATGTAAGACAGTTTGGAGTTGTGGGTTGTCGGTGATGAGCGCTGGTAAAGCAATAACTGATAACTCACAACCTGAAACTGAGAACCGAATTACCATTAAACTTTGAACATTAGACCTTAAACCTTAAAAAATGAAACTACTAATTGTAACAAGTGTTGCGGAATTTCAAAAAGAGATCCTCAGCATTTTTAAAAAGGCAAAAATTGAAGCCTTCAGCCGTACTGAAATAGACGGTTATAAAAATACCAATTCGGTCATTGCAACGAGAAGCTGGTTTCCAGGAGAAAAAGGCGGCAACGAATCGCTTATGTTCTTCTCTTTTACCGAAAATGAAAAAATCGAACTACTGTTCAAACTGGTTTCAGAATTTAATGAGAACCTGGAAACCAATAACCCTATAAGGGTGGCAGTGCTTAATATTGAAAACTATATCTAACCTAAAAATATTTAAAAATGAAAAATCGAGTTGTACGTGGAATTGCAGGAACTTTTGTGCTTGTAAGTCTTTTATTAGCCGTTTACGTAAATATTAACTGGTTGTGGTTTACCGCTTTTGTGGGGGCAAACCTGCTTCAATCTTCCCTTACCCACTGGTGCCTTATGGATAAAATTCTGGAAAGGCTGGGAGTGACAGATGAAGTGGAGCCTGGCCAGAAGTGCTAGATAATCCAGAAGATTCCTGGAATTCAGCTTAAAAATAGTTTTAAACTGGATCTGGATTATATTCTAAAAATAAGCTTGAGGAGAAAAAATTCTTAGGAAATTCACACAAGATTAATAATTCCTTTTTCTTCCCTCGCTAGAAAACAATTAACTTTAAGGGTAACCAAAAAATTATATTATGAGCTATTATTTTTCAAAAGTCCTTAACGATTCATTCGATGAGGCTATAGATAAAGTGACCAAAGAATTAAAAGAAGAAGACTTTGGTATTCTTACTGAAATAGATGTAAAGGAAACCTTCAAAAAGAAACTCGATGTTGATTTTAGAAAGTACAGAATTCTTGGAGCCTGCAATCCGAAAATGGCCCACCAGGCAATTTCTGCTGAAAGCAAGATTGGCACCATGCTACCCTGTAACGTAATTGTACAGGAAACAGAAGATGGAAAAACTGAAGTTTCTGCAGTAGATCCTGTGGCTTCTATGAGTGCCGTAGAGAACCACAAACTTGGAGATATTGCACAAGACGTGCGCTCTAAACTCAAAACGGTGATTGAAAGACTTTCTTAGATTTCGAGCATAAAATTTCTTAAATCTTAATGTCAGGATGGTCATTATACCATCCTGATTTTTTTTCTTTCTCTTTGTTTTCTAATCGGTTATGTAACAAAAGTGACTGTAGTAAGAAGGCATTCGTAGTAATTTTGTCTTTCAATTCTGTATTCTTCAATACAGATTAAAATGATTTTCAAATAAAATATTTAAAGATGAAAACAGAAGATTTAATTAAAAATAATAAGGGAACCATAGTAGATGTAAGAACCGTTAACGAATTTATGGGAGGAAGTGTTTCTACCGCCGTAAATATCCCGTTAAATGAAATTCCACTAAGGCTTGATGAGTTAAAAGAATTAGAATCTCCTTTGATTCTATGTTGTGCCTCGGGGAATAGAAGCGGACAGGCTGCAAATTATCTAAGCAGCAAGGGATTTGATTGTGTAAATGGCGGATCGTGGCTTGAAGTTAATTTTTTAACCTCAGAAACAGCCTAATTATGATCTCAAAACTTAAAGAGCTTTTAGGAATAAAACCTGCTCCTAATTATAAAAAACTCCTCCAGGAAGGCGGAATTATCGTAGACGTAAGAAGTAAAGCAGAATTCTCGGGCGGTCATATTAAAGGATCAAAAAATATTCCTTTACAAACACTATCTGCAAATATTGAAAAATTAAAAGATAAAAATAAGCCAATAATTACCTGTTGTGCTTCGGGGATGAGAAGTGCTTCCGCTAAGAGTGTACTAAAATCTAACGGATTCTCAAATGTATATAACGGTGGAAGTTGGGCCGCACTAAACGGTAAAATATCATCTTGATATGCTAAAAAGAATTGCTACCGGTTGGACCTGGATAAGAGCTGCCTATTTTTTAATAGGAACTTTTGTAATTGTGCAAAGCGCATTTGAAGGAGAATGGATTGGTATTCTTCTCGGCGCCTGGCCTGCTGCTATGGGGCTTTTTGGACTTGCCTGTGCGGGAGGAAATTGTTATACCGGAACTTGCGAAGTAAGGTCAGAAGACCCTAATCATTAGATAATACTGTTCTCTAAAAAGCTGACTTTTGGTAAGCCCTCTACTTTTTCAATATTTTTCTATTCTCATAAATAAAAAAGCTTCTCAGAAATGAGAAGCTTTTTTTGTGCGGGCGGAGATTCTTTCCAATGTTCATCGGGATAAACTTGTCGTCTCTCCGCTTGGATTTTCATCATTTTCACAAAATAAAAAAAGCCCTTCATTCCTGAAGGGCTTTTTGTGCGGGCGGAGATTCTTACCACCAAAAATAATTATCTTTATTAGGTAAATATCAGATTTTAAATTAAAGTCCC
>NZ_CAXAVR010000024.1:0-32442 GCF_963972535.1 uncultured Salegentibacter sp. | reverse complement strand
TCAATAAAGAAAAATCGCCGGTTATTCTTCTATTAGACAATATTACCGGGGAAGCAAATATTGGTAGCATCTTTAGAATCGCCGATGCTTTTAATGTAGAAAAGATTGTATTCTCTGGCACTGAGCCTAATCTTGATAGCAGAAGACTGCAAAAAACGTCAAGAAACACTCATAAAACCGTAGTTCATGAATTTACGCAGGATGCACCGGGTTTTATAAGAGATTTAAACAATAGTAGCGTTTATGCGCTTGAAATTACTTCAGGCAGTATTCCGGTAGAAAATTTTCAATATCCTGAAGAAAAAAAGAACGTTATTCTAATCCTGGGAAATGAAGTTTCAGGAATTAATAAAGAATTATTAAAGATTTCAGATAAACATTTGCATATCAATATGTTTGGGCAAAATAGTAGTATGAATGTTGCCCAGGCCGCAGGAATTGCATTATATGAAATATCAAAAACAATATTCGCTTTCACTAAGAAATAATATATTTACCTCGTGAATTCAAAATCGATTACTTTAGGGATATTAAGAGCGGCAGGAATAATGATTGGCATTGTTCTCTTGCTGTATTTTTTATGGGAAATCCAATCGGTATTGGTTTATATCGCTATTGCGGCTGTAATTTCGCTTATTGGCCGGCCTGTAGTCATCTTTTTTAGACAAAGATTAAAGATTCCAAACCAACTTTCGGTAATTCTTGTACTTATTCTTGTTCTTTCCATATTTGCGGGAATTATTTTCGTCTTTGTCCCCATCGTGGTAGAGCAAAGTCAGTATTTAAGCCGAATAGATATGGAAGCTTTTAGAAGCGATTTAAATGAACTTAACGACCAAATAAATAACTATCTGGGAGTTCAGGAGATTAACCTAATTGAAGGCTTAAAACAAAGCGAATTTATTAGAAACTTTGATATAAGTGCGGTTCCCAGGCTTTTAAACAATGTTTTTAGCATTTTGGGAGCTACTATTATTGCTATTTTTTCTATACTATTTATTTCCTTTTTTTTACTTAAAGACAGTAAGTTAATGCTGAATAGTATTTTGGTTTTTGCAAACCGTGGTGACGAAAAGAAATTTCAGCGTGTTTTTAATAAAATTAAAATTTTACTATCGCGCTATTTTGTTGGGCTTACCTTGCAAATAACCGTACTATTTGTTCTTTACGCGGTTTTATTAAGTGTTTTTGAAATTAACAATCCTATAGCCATTGCTTTTATTTGTGCATTTTTAAACCTGGTACCTTATCTAGGTCCTCTGTTTGCCGGAATTTTAATGGCATTGTTTGTAATTTCCAGTAATCTTGGTGCCGACTTTCAACTAATTATACTCCCAAAATTAGGGTATATAATGTTGGGCTATGCTATTTGTCAGCTTATAGATAATATGATCTCTCAACCTATGATTTTCGGTGCCAGCGTAAGATCACATCCATTAGAAATTTTTTTAATAATTTTAATTGCAGGTATTATTTTTGGAATTACCGGGATGGTGGTCGCAGTACCCTTCTATACAGCGCTTAAAGTAATTGCAAAAGAATCTTTAAGTGAATATAAGATCGTAAAACGACTTACCCGAGACCTTTAAACCTTTAATTTTGAATAAAGCGATTTTAAATGACGAGGTTCGGGAATTTCTTAAAAATAACCTGAAAACCACTGCTGCCGAATTAGCGCTACGCGGAAGCTCTTTTAGTGGAATTTCTTCTTCAGAATTAGCACAACAACTAATAGGATTACAAAAGGCTGAAAGAAAGTTGCCAACCTGGTTTAAAAACTCCCAGATTTATTATCCACCAAAACTAAATTTAGAGCAAACTTCTTCTGAAACTACTGCAAAATACAAGGCTTCACTTGTAAAAGGCAAAACTTTAATAGATCTAACCGGCGGACTGGGAATAGATGACTTTTATTTCGCTCAGAATTTTAAAGAAGTAATTCATTGCGAATTAAATGCTGAATTATCTGAAATCGCAGCACATAATTTAAAACAATTAGGGCGGGAAAATATTTCCTTTAAAAATGTTGATAGCATTGAATATTTAAAAGAAACCGATCAAAATTTCGATTGTATTTATGTAGATCCCGCGAGGCGTGATAATGCAGGAGGAAAAGTCTTTAGACTGGCCGATTGTTTACCGAATGTTCCTGCGAATCTGGACTTGCTTTTCAAGAAAACCGATATAATTCTTATAAAAACCTCACCACTACTCGATTTACAAGCCGGAATTTCAGAATTACAGTTTGTTACTGAAACACATATAATAGCAGTAAATAATGAAGTTAAAGAATTACTCTGGTTACTTAAGAAAGGCGATAATCAGGAAACAAAAATCAAAACGCTAAACTTTACGAAAAAAGGTGTAGAAAAATTTGAAGGAATTTTAGACAAACTCACCGGCGTAGTAGCATATTCTTTGCCTAAAAAATTTCTATATGAGCCAAATGGAGCTATCATGAAAAGCGGACTTTTCAAGGAAATTGCTTTACAAACGCAAACGTCTAAACTTCATCCCAACTCTCATTTGTATACCTCAGAAAAAGAAATTAATTTCCCAGGAAGAAAATTTAAAATACTTGATATTGAAGACTATAAACCCGGCTTGTTAAAGAAGAAGTTTAAAAACCTGAAAGCCAATATTACCACCAGAAATTTTCCTGAAAGCGTTGTTATTTTGAGAAAAAAATTAAAAATAAAAGACGGCGGAAAAAGCTATTTATTCTTTACCACCAATATCAATAATCAAAAAATAGTGCTGATTTGCGAAAAGGTTTAGGCGCGATTCTGTAACCTGTCTTTTACAAATTCAACCTTGGTTTTCCCGTGCGGGGTTGGTTTGCCCTCTTCATCTAAAGTCACCATAATTACTTTATCTATAGTAATAATAGTATGACGTGTCATTTTATTTCTAACCTCGCATTTTAAAGTTAGCGAGGTATTACCGAATTTAAGCACTTCAATCCCTATTTCAACAATATCTCCCTGTCTCGCAGAATGCTGAAAATTTATCTCACTCATATATTTAGTGACACATTTAGAATTCTCCAGCTGTATAATACTATATAGCGCACATTCTTCGTCTATCCAGGCCAATAATTTCCCTCCAAATAAAGTTCCGTTAGGATTTAGGTCTTCAGGCTTAATCCATTTTCTGGTATGAAATCTCATATTTTTCTTTTAAAATTAACCATAAAATATGGGCTGGTAAAAACTTTTAAAAGTATTACCGGCTCCATAATTTCAATCCGATTATTTTAGATATTAATAATTAAAAGTATAGAATTTAAAAAATCTATAAATAATTTTTAGCCGCTTCAATTATTTCAGCGTGGTCAAATGCTAATTCTGGTAAATCGTTAATACTCACCCAGGAAGCTTCTCCTGCATCGTCCCCGGCCTTAAGCTCTTCTTCACAGAATATTCGGCTTACAAAAGCTATAGAAATGGTTCTTCCCCTGGGATCACGGCCCGGAGCACCAAAAGCTCTCACCTGTTCCATTGTTTTTACCGCAACTCCTGTTTCTTCTTCGAGTTCCCTTTTGGCGGCTGTTTCTAAATCTTCGGCCTCATTAATATAGCCACCAGGCAATGCCCACTGCCCTCCGTAAGGATCATTTTTTCTTTTTATAAGTAAAACCTTGAATTCATTATTTGCATTACAAAAAACTACACTATCTACGGTTACTGCTACTTCTTGCTGTTTCATTATTATTCTAATTTAAAGTTTTAGGTATTTTAATATCTGTTTTAAATCTTTTATTGAAGCGTTCTATAAAATATGCTGAAAGCAATGGCGAAGCCTCTTCTATATTCTGATGTATAAAAAAGTATACATTCTTCAAACCTTCTTTATGCCATTCTTCAAGCTTATCTAACCAGTCGTCCAGCCTCGTATAATCTGAACTATGATTAGCGCCGTTGTATCTAATAAAAGCGGTAGGATTACTCAATCGCATATGAATAAGATCGCGTCTTCCGGCTGTATCTGTAATTATATGTGCTACATCTCTTTTTATCAGAACATCGTATAGTTCATTAGCTGTGTTTTCATCAGCATACCAATCCGGGTGCCTTAATTCTAAAGAGAGCGGAATTTCCTTTGGCCAATGCGCAAGGAAATCATCTAACCTATCTATAAACTTTGGAGCAAAATCGTCTCGCATTTGAAGAAAAACCATTCCTAATTTCTCTTTTAATTGAAGCAGGTTTTTTACAAAATCATCAGTTAGCTCCTCGGTCCCATTAAGCCTTTTTATATGACTAATAATTCTTGGAACTTTTGGGAAAAACTTAAAATTATCATCTGCTTTTCCATACCATTTTTCAAATTGCTCTTCGGGATACATTCTATAGAAAGAACCGTTGAATTCTATACTATTAAATTGGGAGGAGTAATATTTCAACTCATCTTTTGTACCCTTAGGATAAAAGTTCTTCAGGTCTTTTTTGTTCCATTTTGCACAACCAATACGCACATCTTTGAACCCATTTTTATTTCCATTCTTATTAAGTACTTTAATGGTGTCTGGATGAGTCTCAGGCAGCGTAAAATCGATATTTTCGGGATGGTCTACTTTTCCAAAATTCATTTTAAACTAATATTTGTTAAAGTAAACGGTTTTTCTATTGGTAAATTCTTTGATCCCGTGATGCGATAATTCTCTTCCATAGCCTGAAATCTTAGTACCGCCAAATGGTAGTCTCGGGTCACTTTTAACAAGCTCGTTCACGAAAACGGCTCCATCTTCAAATTTGGGAACCATTTTAAGTGCAAATTTTTCATCTTCTGTAAAAATGGAAACGCCAAGACCAAAACTGGAAGAATTAACGAGATCTACCGCTTCCTGATCATCTTTAAATTCGGTTACAGAGATGGCAGGGCCAAAAGTCTCTTCATCAAAAATTGGCATTCCTTCTTTGGCTCCTGTTATAATAGTTGGTTCAAAATAAGTCCCATCGCGTTTTCCGCCTAAAATAATTTTCGCCCCTTTTTTTACGGAATCTTTGATCTGGTCTTCCAGGTCTTCAGCAAGGCTTTCTTTAGCCATTACGCCAATAAAGGTTTCTTTATCCATAGGATTGCCACTTTTTAACTCGCGAACCTGCCTGGTGAATTCATCCAGGAATTCTTCAGCGATATCTTTATGTAATAGTAAACGTTTCCCGGCAATACAGCTTTGACCAGTATTTTGAAACCGTGCTTGAACGCAGGTTTTAACGCTTTCAGCAATATTTGCGTCTTTAAATATCACTAAGGCATTGCTGCCTCCAAGCTCTAAAACCGATTTCTTTATTTCTTCACCGGCAATAGAAGCTACACTGCTTCCAGCACGGCCGCTACCGGTTAAGGTTACGGCTTTTACATTTGTATTACGTATTATATTTTCAACTTTTTTACTGCCAATTACCAGGTTTTGAAAACAATCTTTAGGAAAACCTGCTCTTTCAAATACTTTTTGAATATTATTAGCAGAAAGCATCACGTTACTGGCGTGCTTTAGAATTCCAATGTTCCCGGCCATAAGTGCCGGCGCCGCAAACCTAAATACCTGCCAGAATGGATAATTCCACGGCATCACTGCCAAAACAACTCCTATAGGTTCATAAGCTACATAAGAGTTTTTAGCATCGGTTTTTATCTTTTCATTTTCTAATTGAGATTCTGCATTCTCAGCATAATATTCACACACCCAGGCGCACTTCTCTATTTCTGCAATAGCCTGGGTAATAGGTTTGCCCATTTCTTTGGTAATAGCTTCTGCATATTCCTGGGAATTGTCCTTAAGCTCTTTTGCGGCTTTCATCATTAAATTACTGCGCTCGGCAAATGAAGTTTCCTTCCAGGATTTAAACCTGGAATGAGCTTTTTGTATGCATTTTTCAACTTCGGTATCACTTAATTCGTGATGGTTAGAAATTTCCTCTCCTGTATATGGATTCCTTGAAATTATCATTGGCTAATTAATGTTTTTAGAATTTGGTTGATCCAGGCTTTCATTTAAAGATAAAAAGAAGAATAGGCTTAGGCAGGCCGATTAAGACGATTTTAACGTGTAGAAATGTTTATAACTAG
Organism: uncultured Salegentibacter sp.; assembly: GCF_963972535.1. Classification (NCBI taxonomy): domain Bacteria; kingdom Pseudomonadati; phylum Bacteroidota; class Flavobacteriia; order Flavobacteriales; family Flavobacteriaceae; genus Salegentibacter; species uncultured Salegentibacter sp. Next base: position 26,367 of record NZ_CAXAVR010000024.1, on the reverse strand, counting down.
TTTACAAGTCTTTAATGAGGCCCGACTTTTGAGGTTTAAAGTTTACTAAATTTAAGAAAACACAGTTCTTATGATACCACGTGACCTTCAATTAGTAGCACTTAGGCCAGAAATTCCTTCGGCCCGAGTTTCAGAAAACATGAGTTTAGACGAACAATTTCAGAACAGAACTTTACGGCCAATCGCCAAACTTCAGGATGAATTGTTACTGGAAGTCTTTAGAAATTATACCAAAAAGCACAAGAACAAATTCTATGAACTTAAGCTTGAAAAGCGCTTTATTTATATTGAAAACGCAATCCAAAAGGATATAAAATTCAGAAATAGTTTAAAAGGTATTATAATAGGACAATTCACTTTAGAGGAATATGCTACTTATATTGAGAATTCTTCGGCCTTAAATAAACGTATGATGAATATTGTAAAAGAGCGTTTACAGAGCAATATCCAGCTTCTAGAAGAGGAAGTAGCGTACTAGAAGTCCTATTAAAATAGTGATCGCAAAACTCATTAATGTACCTATAAGTACGTATTCGGTTTGCTTTCTGGCACTGGCATCGGTTTTATCGCTGAAGCGTAAAATTGATTTTGCTGCGATCAGAAATCCTATGGCCGAAAAATTTTGAGTGAGAATAAAGGTTAGCACTAAAATCCTTTCAAAAATACCTATATACCTTCCTGCTGCTTCCAGGCTGTGGCTTTGGCCATTGGGTTCAAGTTCATTATGCCAGCGGCTGGTAGCTTTGCCAATTAGAAAACCGGTTGGGAAAATAACCAGTAAATATCCCATCAAAATTGCAAGGATCTGTTGTGAAGAAAATATTTCAGCAACAAAAGGAATCAATTCTGAAAAGCCTTCAATAAGATAAAGCCAAACCAAAATTATGATGAGTATATGCCATAATTGATCTAATAAAAACAGTTTTAAAGTATCTTTTTTATGCTGAAGTTTCCATAGATCGATAAAAAAATGACTTACACTAATTACAATGGGTATATACCATAAATGCCATTGCTGAAGGAAAAGATAAGTTAGAAAACCTGCTAAGAATGAATGAAAATATAAAAACCAGGAGCTCGCTTTGTTCTCTCTTTTTTGTTTTACCAGTTTGGTGGGTTGCAGCACAAAATCGGTTAAAATATGTGCCAGGAGAAGTTGAAGCAGGATTAATGTAGTTTCTTCCATAATTAAAAGCTCTGGGCGGTTACATTTTCAAAACGTTTCAGTAAGACCGAAATTGCTTCCCAGCCGCAAGCCTTTTTTCGCTGATTTACCGCCGATTGACTTATATTCAATATTTTAGCAATCTCTGTTTCTTTCATTCCTTTTAAAAGAAAATAAACAACTTCTGCCGAAGCCTGGCTCCATTTTTCCATTACCGCATCTAATAGAAATAAGCTTGCCTCAAATTCAGAATTTAAGCTTTCCAGCGGTGTCTTTAAACGAATTTTCCTGGAATCGTTTTTCATCTCGTCTAAAGTTCTTCCCGATAACTGAAAAGCCTGCCCGTTAGATTCGGCTATGGAATCTCCTTTATAGTCGAAATTGCCAATTCCAATAGCAATTTTCACATCGGCTAAACTACTTGAAGTTTTTTGATCTTTCGACTTTACTTTGTTAATAAGGCTCTTTATTCGCAAAGCTAATTTTAATGAATCCTGAAAGTTTGAAATTACACCCTGAAAACTATCGCCGCGATAAATCTCGAAATCAATTTCATTTTCGGCATAATCCTGATGTAATTTTTCAAATTCTGAATTTAGATTTTTTAAAATTTCATCTAAAAACGATTCTGAATAATTGGAAGAATCCACTAAATCGGCTGTGATTACGGCTATCATATTTCAAATATAATAAAAATATTAGTCTGTAACCTTATATTAACTTTTTATAAGCTTATAGACTTATATTTAAGCATTATAAGTTTACAGCCTTATACAGAGATTAACCGGTCTTATTAAACTTTTGCTAAATGTTCTTGTAGCCTGTTTAGGTTAATTAATTTTAAAAAAATCAACAAAAAAAATAATATGGTAAGTAATAAAAAAGAACTCTATTTAAACTGTTTAGATGCTGTAAATGAGCAAATAGAACGATATCAAAAGGAAATGGACCTCATAAAAGAATCTATGGAGGCCAATGATGTAAAAACAGATTATGATGAGGATAATAAAGGTGAATTACTAAGCGATTTCGAAAAAAATGCAAGTCGTTTGAGTGATGCCCGTGAGATGAAAGAAAGTTTAAGCCGCATAGATCCAGATCATTATAGCGAGAAAATTAGTTTTGGAAGCGTTGTAGAAACCAGCGGGAACTATTATTTTATCTCTGTCCCTATTGGTGAAATTTCTATGGAAGATGGAAGTAGCGTGTATGCAATTTCTACTGAAGCACCAATTTACCAGGAAATGGAAGGAAAAGAAGAAGGAGATACCTTTAAATTTAATGATGAGGAAGTGAAAATTACCGCAGTAGGTTAAAAACCTATTCCGGATATTCTACCCTGAGGTGAAAAATGTTCTTAAGCTTACGTTTAAGGATTTTTTTCACCACTTGTATTTCTTTAAAAGTAATGTTGGCATTTAAGAATTGCTCTTCCTTCATTTGCTTATCAATAATCTTCTCAACAAAATTATCTATCACTCCGGCAGTTGGTTCCTTTAAACTCTTACTGGCGGCTTCCACACTATCACACATCATTAATATTGCCGTTTCTTTGCTGAAAGGAATAGGGCCGGGATACCTGAAATCATCTGCCACCGCGTTATCATTTTGCTCTTTCTCTTTCATATAAAAGAAGTAAACGGTGGTAGTGCCGTGATGTGTTCTAATAAAATCTATGACCCTATCTGGAAGATTATGCTTTTTAGCGATTTCAATCCCGTTAATTACGTGATCGGTAATAATTTGTGCGCTTTCTTTGGGTGCTAAGTCATCGTGAGAATTCACCGCCGAAGTTTGATTTTCAGAGAAATAAGTCGGATTTTTCATTTTCCCAATATCGTGATAAAGCGCTCCTACCCTAACCAGCATGGCATTCGCATTAATTTCATTGGCAGCAGCTTCGGCCAGGTTAGCTACATTTAAAGAGTGGTGAAATGTTCCCGGTGCTTTTTCTGAAAGCTCTTTCAGTAATTTTGAATTGGTATCTGAGAGTTCCAGCAAAGACATATCTGACACCATCCCGAAGATCTTTTCATAGATATAAATCAGAGGTTGCACAAATAGAGTGGCCAATCCTCCAAGCAGGAAGGTTAGTAAAACTTCACCTTCTACATCGGCAATATTTCCTTCCTGAATAACGGTGAAAGCAAAGTATGAAATTATATAAACCAGGGTTATTTGCCCTACAGAAATAAAAAGATTTGCCCTTTTATAAAGTTCAGAAACGGTTAGAATAGTAACAATTCCTGCTATAATTTGCAGAAACATATATTCGTAACTGTTAGGCACAATAAAACCTAATAATAGCACCGTAATCACGTGAGTGAACATTCCTAAACGGGCATCAAAAAAGGCTTTTAAAGTAAGTGGTAAAATACACAAAGGCACTACATATACGTAATCTATATTGAAATTAACCACCAGGGTGGTGAGCAACACCATAAAGAGAATATTGAAGAAGATAAATGTTACCTTAACATTATTCTCAAAGATTTCCTGTCGGTATTTCCTAATAAATAACAATAACATTAAAAGCGCCAGCGCCACCAATCCACTATATCCAACTATAATCCACTTATAATTGCTTTCACTCCAAACCTGGGATTCATATTCGTTTTTTAGCGATCTAAGAATATTATATTTATTGCCTTCTACCACTTCTCCCCGGGCTATTACCCTACTTCCCTGCTCAATATTACCGCGGGTATAAGAAATATTATCTAATTTACTTTGAAGTTCTCTTTGGGTAAATTCACTATCAAAACTTACGTTAGGTTCTATGAGATTGAAGAATACTTCTAATAATTCATTTTCAACTTCTGAAAGATTAGATTCTTCAATTTCAGTATTTAAGAAATCCCTTACCTGGTCTTGTTTTAAAATATTTTTATAAGAAATTTCAAAGGCTTCATTTCCCTTTCGTAAATAAACCAACTGATTATCTTCTAACCTGTTGTTGTCCTGTAATAAACCATATTCATAGACACCTTCCAGGGTTTCATTTACAAAACCAATAATTTGAATTTCTCTGTTATTTAAAATAGAGTCGGGAAAAACTTCCGTTACTACCTCGGGAACTTCAGATTTTACCTGATTGGGAATTTCCTGGTTAAACTGAAAATATGGAGTATGGTTGTTTATTATTTGCTGGCGCTCATCCTGGATTTCTTCTTCAGATTTTAATATAGCGAAATCAAAAGGCGCATATAAATTTTCATATTGCCACGGCTTTCCCTTAGGAATTTCATATTTAAAATTTCCACCTTTAGGAAGCAGGTAAACAATTAGCACTGCGGTAAGCGCAAATAAAAATACCTTGTAAAATAACGCCTGATTCTTATACAGGTTATTTACGAATTTCTTCATATAAATCGTGCTATTGCTCAAATGTACTAAAAAATAGCGGCCAAAGGAGCACTCTTGTTAAGTTCCTTATAAAATCACTAAATTCGCAAAAGAAGAAATAACTAAAACATAAATGATGAATAACGAAGTAGTAATTGTAAGCGCCGCAAGGACTCCAATTGGAAGTTTTTTGGGTAGCTTATCTACCGTAGAAGCTACCGATCTTGGTGCTGTTGCCATCAAAGGAGCTCTAAATAAAATTAATTTAAAACCTGAACTTGTACAGGAAGTTTTAATGGGAAATGTAGTGCAGGCCGGTGTTGGCCAGGCACCTGCAAGACAGGCTGCTTTAAAAGCCGGAATTCCAGATACTGTTCCTTGTACAACTGTAAATAAAGTATGCGCCAGCGGGATGAAAGCCGTGATGCAAGGCGCACAATCTATTATGCTGGGACAAAATTCTATAGTAGTTGCCGGTGGAATGGAAAATATGAGTTTGATTCCGCATTATTTATACCATAGAAAAGGTCAGAAATTTGGGCCTGCAAAAATGGAAGACGGGATGCAAAAAGATGGTTTGGTAGATGCTTACGACCATAATGCGATGGGTGTTTGCGCCGATCTTTGTGCTACCGAACATCAATTCTCCAGGGAAGATCAGGATGCATTTGCCATTAAATCTTACGAACGTTCTGCTCAGGCCTGGGCCGATGGGAAATTTGATAATGAAGTTGTGCCGGTTGAAGTTCCACAGCGAAAAGGAGATCCTTTAGTGGTAAAAGAAGACGAGGAATTTAAGAATGTGAGAATGGATAAAATAACCTCACTTCGTCCCGCGTTTAGTAAAGACGGAACTGTAACTGCTGCAAATGCTTCTACCATTAACGATGGTGCTGGTGCCGTGGTTTTAATGAGCCGTGCAAAAGCTGAAGAATTAGGTGTAGAGATCCTGGCTAGCATTAAAGGTTTTGCTGACGCCGCACAGGAGCCAAAATGGTTTACAACTGCTCCAGCCAAAGCTTTGCCTTTAGCGCTTAAAAACGCAGGTGTTGCTCAAGATGAAATAGATTTTTTTGAATTCAACGAAGCTTTTTCTGTAGTTGGACTGGCTAATATGAAGATTTTGGGAATTAGCGACGAGATCACCAATGTTCACGGTGGTGCTGTTTCTCTTGGTCACCCACTGGGTTGTAGCGGAGTAAGAATTCTAATTACTTTACTAAATGTATTGCAGCAAAATAATGCTAAATTAGGTGCGGCCGCAATTTGTAATGGCGGTGGCGGTGCATCTGCAATGGTAATAGAGCGAAACTCTTAATTTTATATTTTTTATTGAATGCAATACGGAATTTGCCCCCTAAGCATTGTGCCACTTCGCGAAACCACATCTAATAATAGCGAAATGGTCTCTCAGGTTCTTTATGGAGAACATTTTAAAATACTTGAAGAACGTGCTCAATGGAGCAGGATTCGTGTTGCATTCGATAATTTTGAGGCCTGGATCTCAAATAAACAATTACTTAAAATACCGGAAGAAACTTATTTCCAGTTAGACCAGGCTACTCCAAAATATTCTGCAGATCTTTTTGATTTCGTGACCGATCATAACGGGCATCTTATTACTATCCCTACTGGCGCGTCCCTTAATGCTACTGGTTTATTAAACCATCATTTTGAAGGACATTCAGTTACAGGGGAGAAACCTAAAATGGAAATTGTAAAAACTGCACTACTCTATTTAAACAGTCCGTATGCCTGGGGCGGGAAATCGCCGCTGGGAATTGATTGCAGCGGACTTACACAAATGGTCTACAAGTTAAACGGCTACCAATTAAATAGAAATTCAGCCGATCAGGCTAAACAAGGCGAACCGCTTAGTTTTATTGAAGAAAGTGAAGCTGGAGATCTGGCCTTTTTTGATGATAAAGAAGGAATAATAGATCACGTGGGTATTATGATGAACGATAATTATATTATTCATGTAGATGGGAAAGTTCGTATTGATCGTATTGATCATTCAGGAATTTTTAATGCTGAACTAAAAAGACATACTCATCAATTAAGGGTTATAAAGAAGATTATTTAAACTTACTACTTAGAAATATTGACTAATAATAGTATCGTTCAATATTAGTAGTGTCAATCATATATCCTCCTAATTCCTTATAACTTTCCAGAAAAGTCTTAAAATAAGATTTAATCTCGGGACTTGCATCTTTATGTATATGGTCCAGAATTAATTCCTTTGATTTACCATCCTTTTCAATATATAAGTAATAATCTACATCAGCCCAGGACTGAACGATAAGCTCTTTTGATTCATCCTGTCCTTGGTTCAGTAAACTTGATGGTACCTCAAAAAGCCTCTTAGCTGCATTAAATTTCCCCTCATTCATTTTCTCTTCAAAAGTAGTATTTGACCAATCCCCATACTCATCCGAAGTATTGTCAGCATCTTTATATAATCCTTTGCTATTAATTAGATACAAATCTCTGCAGTCTCCACCGCACATACCATAAACGCCACCAAAAATTACTTTATCGGCTTGTAAAATTTCTTGTTGAATTGAATCATCATTTTTAGAACATGCTACAACTGATATTAAACTAAGCAGGATTAAAGTATATTTTTTCATAATAGTTGTTTCTAAGTAGATGTACTAAACCCTAAAAGGTTGCGTATAAATATGCAATAATTGTCAAAAAATACTCTGTCATTCATTTAAAAAATTAGTTTTCACATCTATCTGAAATCGTGAAAAAGCTTTGGTTTCCTGCTTTCTCTGGGAAACTTCAGCATTGCAAGTTTTTCTACGGAAGTTTTTTCTAAGCTAACTTTTACTTTTAATCCCGCTTGTAAATGCTCCTGAAGCTTACTAGTTTCAGCAAAATCATTAGGAATCCTTATCAGGATTTCATCGGTTTGATTTTCATTTAAACTTGCTTCAATAACAAATATTTTCAGGGATTGAAAAGCCGTAAGTAAATTGATGATTTGCTGCGGATAAAGGGTAGTTCCTTTCAATTTTATCATTTGCTTTTTACGCCCAACAGGTGTGCTAATTCTCATTGACTTTCTATCACAATCGCAACTTTGGCCGTAAAATTTTACCATATCCCCGGTTGCAAATCTTACTAAAGGCATTGTTCGAGTTTGCAGAGGAGTTACTACCAACTCACCAATTTTACCGGGTTCTACCGGATTTTGATTTTCATCTAAAACTTCCGAAAAGATCAAATCGGGTAAGCTATGATTGCCCTTATGATATTCACACTCGGTAAAAGCGGTTCCCATTTCGGTGCTGGCGTAGGTAGAAAATAATTCTATATCCCATAAATTCTTGATTTTTTGTCCTAAAGAATTCAGACTGAAATCTGGATTTCGTAAAGGTTCACCAATACAAACAGCAGTTTTAATGGAAGAGTTTTTATAATCGATTCCGTTTTCAATAGCAAAATCGATCATTTTCAGCAGAAATGAAGGAACTGCAACCAAAAAATCAGGTTGAAATCGCTGTATAGATTCCCACTGTAAACCGGGTAAGCCGCTTCCGGTTCTTACAATCCCAGCGCCCAGTTTTCGTAATCCCAAGAAGTAAGCCATCCCGGCCATAAACCTGCGATCCAAAGTCGTAGTAAGTTGCACCACGCTAGACTTCCTGACTCCTACCATTTCAAAAGACAGTCGTTCATTTTCTGCCAGCCGATCTAAGTCGGCGTCATTTAAGGCAAAACTAACCGGATTCCCCAGCGTCCCTGACGTGGTTACATAATCTATAATTTCATCTTTTCTAACCGCAATAAATTCTTGATTATAATGCTGTAAATCCTCTTTGGTAGTAATTGGGATCTTTCTGAATTCCTCATAAGACTGAATTGATTCAATATCAATTTTACAATCTGTAAAACGCTTTTTATAAAATGGAGAATTTGCCACAACGTATCTTAGCTGTTTTTTCAGCAAATCCTCATTCTTATTTATATCGTAGAAATTAGTCATTTAGATTTTCCGGTAAGATTTTTTAATCATTTTTTCTAAGTACTCTTCATCCGGTAAAGTGGTCACTTCCCTCCTTTTCGCCTGCTTATAATTGATCACCGCTTTTTTAAATTCTTTTTGCTGAAAGTAGTAATCTCCGGCAATTTTATAAACTTCCCATAAATGAGGATTTAAATACTTTAAACACTTAATTTTATCTTCTGAAACTTCTTGTTCTTTAGAAATGGCTTCAATAATTTTCCCATTTAATTTTCGGTATTTCTCGTAATCTCTATAAGCTTCAGTATTTACAAAAGGATCTTCTGCAATGTTTTCTTCAGCAAGCATAACACTACCTGAAACATTTCCGGCTTCAAACTTTGTAAAAGCTGCATCTAAATCATAGGCTACAAAAGCACCCAATTGATAAGGATTAGCCGATATCCAAACTTTATTTTCTTCAGGTTTAAAAATAATGCCGTGGTGGGCGAGCAATTGATTAATAGCCATTTCATTTCCCATTCCCAGCTTAGCACCTTTTAATCCCTCTTTGTTCCTTAATATTTCAGTTGCTTTTTTCGGGTTTAATTTCTCTTTTTCAGATAGCAATTCCTGCATTTTATCAAATCTATATTGCGTATGACTTTCCTTAATAGCTTTTAAGTTGCGGTTATCATCCGAATAAGCTTCACTTTGAAAATGGTTACTGCACACTAATTCATTAGAATTTTCCACCTCATAAACTCCAAAATTTCCCGGCGCTACTTCAATTAAGATCGCCCTTCGCTCTTTAGCACTGCCCACCATAATAGATTCTGAGACAAAAACTTCTCGCTTTTTAGCGATCTCTATGGCTTCTGTAGTTGAAGACGCATATTGAAGAATTTCACGGGCAACCAAACTTATTGGAGTTTTGGCCTGCATTGGGATTTTACTTTTTCCAGCATTTATAGTTACGCTAATGCCTTTTTCATTTAAACCGCTAACCGAACCAATCATCCCGGCCCAGGTATACATCATAAACTTATGACCTTTATCTGGATTCACAAAAGCTGCAATCTTTTCTTCAGCAAACTCATCTCCCGCATAGAAATCGAAGTTCCGCCCCAATAGTAATTGTCCGTCTTCAGTTTTATCATCCCAGGCTGCAAAAGAAGTACAACCTACCAGCATTAGATCCTGCAACGCGTGGCCTATATCGTGTGCTCCATGAAAATAGAGCATGCGCACATAAGCCGGTGCAAAATCATTGTACTTTTCCAAACCAAAAAGTGAGGTGCCATAAATTTCCTGTTTATACTCTTCGGGTACGTGTAAATACATCTTTCGGTTAAACCAGGCTACTGTTTTTTTTAAGAAATTACGGTAACCGGTTTCAGGAACCAACTCATAGATTTTGTCCATAAAGGCAGTTTCCTGCTTGTGCATCAACTCCCGGGTTAAGCTTCCACTAATTACGCCACGTTCCAGCGCGTTGCCTTCAATATAAAGCTCCCAAATTCCGTGTTTATTTTTATAAAGGGAATTCCTCCCTAAACGATAATGATTGTCGCCTATCTTGGTTCTGGTAGTATCTATTTTTTCTATTCCGGTAATATCTGGCCGGGCTTCCATGGAACGTTTTACTCCGCAGGAATTTAAGAGGAACAAAATCCCAAAAATAATAGATATTTTAATAAAAAGTAACTTCATTTAATCCATTCTTTTTAAAACCAGGATATTATTTTGTCGATAAATAATCTCAAAATTTAAATCGATAAGCCACCGGTTCTCGTATTCTGAAGTTAAAATAATCACTTGATTAGCGTTCCGGGAAATACTTTCTTTTAATACCGAAGCGATTTCTTCTGAAGGTTTTTCACTAATTATATAAACCGGATATTCCTTTAAATCTTCTGGCCAGGATTTGCGAAAAGTAATATTCTCAGCATTACTTTGAGCAGTGTTTTTGGAAATTTTTCTATTTTCTTTATCTATATCTAAAACCAAGAATTTATTTTCAGGATTTTTCAGACTTAAAAATACAGGGAGAATCCCGTAAAAGGAATTCAACATAAAAATTTTCTTCTTCGGATCTATAAATTCGGAAACTTTTAAAAATCTTTCGCGATTTTGGGTAAATTCTTTTTTAGCAAATGGATACACAGATTTATACCTGTAATTTCCCAAAACAGCATTTTTTAAGTAAAGTTGCTCTTTACTCCCTGATTTTTTAAACAGCACATAGAAGCTAAAAGGAGCTTTCTGCACCAATATTCTTCGGAAAAATAAAAGATCGAATAATTTTGTTTGAATTACAAAAGCCACCAAAACCGCGGTTAGAACTCCAATTACAGAAACCACAGAAACCGATTGGAGAGCCGGATGTTTAGCAAAAACCAACGCACCTATGCCCAGTAAAGTAGTTATTACCGAAACCAAAATGGAAGCCTGGTAAGTTTTTAAAGCAGGTTTCCCTGTCTCGTATTCCTTTAAGCAGGCGTTGGTGATAAAAATACTGTAATCCAGCCCGAGTCCGAAAATAAAGGTGGAAATTATAATATTTAGAATATTGAATTCTATGCCTAAAACGGCCATTATGCCCAAAGCGATGATCCAGGTTATGGCAATGGGCAATAAAGTGAGTAAACTAAGCAAGAAATTCCGGTAAAAAAGTAGTAAAACAATAAAAACAGCAATTAGAGAGAATAAGATAAGTTGGTTAAATTCGCTCTTTAAATCCCCAAGGAAATCCTCGTTCATTTGCTTTCGGTCTATAGCAATAACGCCCTCTTTTTCTTCAAGTTCCTGTAATATCTCAGGATTATTTTCTTCAAAACTTAGCGTACTGGTCACCGTGGAAAAACCCGGATTATTATTTATAAAATCGTCTAAATAAAGAGTGGAAACATCACGATAATCGTCCAGGAATATACCGTCAAAGTCCTTATTCAATTGCTCGTAAAACCGATTAAAACTTTCTGCTTTAAAGCCAAGTTCGGCAGATTCGTTTATAAGAGTATTTTTCAGGTTTTCTTTTTTTGCATCTGTCCAAAACTCTTCCCAGGTTGCTATTCTTTCGGTTTGTTTATCGGTAGAAAGCACTACCCCACCAATACTGCTAAAACTCTTAATATCACCCGTTTTTTCCAGGTTTTTAAGTTCCTGGTAAAGCTCGTTATTTCTGGAAAGAGCCTCCTCTATATCGTTCCCGTAGGAAACCAAATACGTGGTATTAGCAGCTTCATCTGCAATCTGCTTAATTTTTTCTTCGGTTTGCTGTATGTCTTCCGGCTCAAAATTAAGTTGAGAAATATCTTCATTAAATTCGACTTTGGTGAAGAAAAATAAGCCACAGAGAAATAGAATAAGTACAATTCCTACTAAAAATTTACGATTGTAAAATCGCTGAGATGCAAGCTTATCTATCCAGTTTATTTTAACTTTTTGCTTGTTTTTAGGCGGCTTGTAAAACTGCGGAATAAGAATTAAAGAAAATACTGAAGCCGTGATTACACTCACAGCTGCAAAAATTCCCAAATCGTTTAAGGCTTCACTTTCCAGGAAAAGTAAACACAAAAATGCGATAGCCGTAGTAAAGCTGCTCATTAAAATAGGTTTTCTCACTTCTTTATATAGAATTCTTACATCGGCATTATTTCTAAAATGAGTGAGTATATGCAATGCATAATCGAGGCTTATTCCCAGTAAAATTGCACCAATTCCTAAAGAAATCGCCGAAACGCTTCCCTTGACAAAATATAGCAAAGTAATTGCCGACAAAGCGCCCAATAGACTGGGAAGAAAAAGCAATAATGGTACGTAAAATCTTCTGTAAAATAGGATTAGGAGGATTAGTAAAATAGAAAAAGCAATACTAAGCGTAAGCTGAATATCGCTTTTTATTTGTTTTGCATTGGCAATGGCGTATACAACTCCTCCAAAATATTCAGCTTTTACCTCTGAATTTTTATTTAATTCAGAAATAATTTTGTCTAATTCCTCAATAAAAACCTGATTATTTTTAGTTTCAGAAGCCGGATATGTAGGCGTGATAAATAGTAACAAATGCTTTTCATCTTTAGTCACCAGGTAATTATTGTAAATTTTAAAATTGTCGTCTACCTGCAGTTCCTGTAATTTCTCCAATCCCAGGTTGGTTAAAGAAAGTGGATCTTTAAAGAGAAATTGCTTTGTTATAAAACCGGTTGGGGAAATTAAGTCTCTATAAGAGCTTTCCAATCTTTCCTGAATACTGTCTTCCTGAAGCCGCGCATTTATTTCTTCATAATCCTGTGAATTAAGAAATAATGGTAGATTTTGATAAACAAAGTCATACACTTCCAAAATCCCTTCTTCCGGAATTTTTCCCTGGATTTTGGTAATATATTCCGGGAGTTTTTTATCTAAAGAATCAGTGAGTTTATGGGCATAAGCAGTAAGACCTTCCGGATTTTTTTCTTCTGAAGAAACCGCGATAATAAGCTTATCTGAAAACTCGGTATTATCCAAAACTTTGCGCAGAGCATCCTGCTTTTCCCCTGAAGGAATTAGTTTGGTGATATCTTCTTCCAGTTGAATCTTAAAAGAAAAATATCCACCGGCTAGCACAAATAGCAGCAGAAACAAAAAACCAACAGCCTTTTGTCTTCTAAAAAAATAATAAAGCTTTAGGAAAAAATTGTGCATTTAAGGTTTTACCACCTGTTTTTGGTTTCTTACCGAAAATAAGAAATAAAACACAATCCAAAGCAGTACAGCGGCAATTCCTGCCAGCGCAAAACTACCAATTATATACTGCCATAATCCAAGGAAAATATCGGCAGTAGAATCAAAATCTTCAGGTCTTAATTCCCATGCAAATCCGCGGCCGGTTAATAAAGATCCTGCCTGGTAACTCGCATAAATTATAAAAGGAATAAGCGGCGGAATACTAATATTGCTGAATAAAAATGCTACAACTTTATTGAGCTTAAACATTGCAGCTAAACTAAAAACAAGTAATGTATGTAAGCCCCAGAACGGTAAAATTCCCACAAATACACCCAGGGCAATCGCTGCAGCTTTTTTATGCGCAGGCTCCTGACTTTTAATTATATTTTCTTTCCAAAAACGCTTAAAGCCTTTCTTTCTAAAGTCCTGATAAGTATCGCGGGGGTGGATATAGAAAAAACTCACCAAAACAAACCAAATGTAGAGCAGCGTGATCCTGGTAATATCCCAAAAAGGCCGGAAGTGGGTTACGCGGTTTTCTTCATAAAAAACTTTAATAGGGACATTTCTTACCTTCACTTTCCGCCAGGCGGCTTTTACTATAATCTCAATCTCCAATTCAAACTTACTGGTATACAGCTTAATTTGGTTTATTACCTTTAAAGGATAAAGCCTGTAACCACTTTGCGTGTCGGTTAATTGGGTGCCGGTTACCACTAAAAACCAAAAGTTAGAAAATTTATTTCCGGTAGTACTTTTTCCGGGAATTCCATCCTGTCCCATATTGCGATCTCCAACCAGTAAAATTTCCGAATCGGGACTTTTTTCCTCTAAATGACTTAAAAAAACTTCCAGATCGTCAGGATAATGCTGCCCGTCTGAATCTATGGTTATTGCATATTCGTAACCAAATTCTTCCGCAATTTTAAATCCGTGTTTTAAAGCTTCTCCCTTCCCCCTGTTTTCTTCAAAATGATGCACATTTATTTCAGAAAATTCTTTCAGAATTTCTTCCGTAGCATCAGTAGAACCATCATTAACTACCAAAAGATTAGAGGTATACAACAATAGATCCTGTAAAACGCTGGCCAGGCTTTTTTCATTGTTGTATGTAGGAATTAGGATACAACAATTTAAAGCTTCAAATCTGGACTGGTGTATGGGTTCTTGGTTCAAATTAAATGGCTTTAATTGCAAAAGTAAAATTAAAAAGTAAAGCACAAACTCCTAAAAGCTTAAGATTCAACTTTTTTATAAAGAGAGTTGATTTTCAAAGAAATACCTTCAGAATTCTTAGCTATACCTTTAAGTTTTATTTCCTGATTTTCTTCTGTAATTTCTGTCTCAAGGTTTAGTACCGCATCGGTATTTGGATCTACCACAGCCATAAATTTTACGTTATTACCTTTTTTAAACTGAAGTTTACATCCACATCTTCGCTCGGCTTCTTCTTTGAATAAATTCATTAAAATAACACCCGGAGTTACCGGCCTGCCTGGAAAATGGCCCTCGTAAATCTCGTGATCTTTATTAATTTTTATCTGGGTAATTTGCTTCCCGTTTTCTTCGGAAGAATTTAAAACTGAATAAAAATTCTTTAATAACATGTATTGGCTGGTATTGTTGTCTTACTAAATTACACAGAAAAATTCAGGTATTTTACCTTTCATAAACATTTTATGGTTCAAAAAGGCTAGCAGGTATTTCGTGATTAATTTTAATATTACTAAACTCAATAGTTGTCATATCTCCTGCTTCTTCCCGCAAATCAACTTTTTCAACGATATTTTTTTCATTAAAGGATAAGTGGATTTCAGCAAACATTGCTTTTAAGTTTTTATCCTTCGGAATTATTAAAGCAGCAATCAAATTGTTTTCGCGACTATAGGAAATATCAAAATTCTCATTATCCTGAAGCAATTTTCCGCTCACACTTCCTGTAATAAGTTTGGCAATTTTATCAAAAAGCTTATTAGAGCTAGTGTTTCTCACGCTTTTATCACCGGCGTCATTTATATGAAGTTCACCTTCTACAAAAAGAATTACATAATCCTGTGGCTCTGCATATTCCCATTTTAATTTTTCAGGGTTTTGATAATAAAGTTTGCCGCGGCTCACAGATTCTTCTGTGATCATTTCAATTTTTTTGGTTTGTATAAAATCGGCTTCCAAAGTGGTAAGCTCGTTAGCTTTAGTCATCATTTCCTCCTGAAATTGAGATATTTCATCTTTAGAAAGCTCTTCCTGAGCCGCTAAATTCAGACTTAGAAATAAAATTAGAATATTAAGAATACGCATTGATTTCCAGTAATTTATCAGGTCTTACAACCTCATATTGATTATTTTTCAAAAATAGCAACAACTGTTCCAGTATATTGACGGTTTTAGCATTATTATCGTGCAAAAGAATTACCGCTCCCGGTTTAAGCCTTTTTTTAATTCTATTCAAAATAATTTCTTCTGAAGAAAGTACCGCATCAAAAGACCTAATGCTCCAGCCTATAGATTGCATCCCGGTTTTTTGAAGGGCTTCTTGCGTTTTGGGACTTACAATTCCGAAAGGCGATCTAAAAAGTTTCATTTTTATCCCGGCGGTTTCTTCGGCAATTCTATTGCATTCTTCTATTTCGCGAACCAGGGTTGAAACACTTAAAGCTCCCATTTTACGGGTATGACTATACGTATGATTACCCACCAAATGATTTTCCTCAATAATTTTTCTAAAAATTTCAGGTTGTGCTTCTATATGCTTTCCAATACAGAAAAACCCGGCTTTTACATCATATTTCTCTAAAACCTTTAGAATTTCCAGCGTATTTTCTACCGGGCCATCATCAAAAGTTATCGCTACTTGTTTATTTATAATATTTCGATTTTCACTAATAGAGTTTACAAAGAAATTGAACCTAACATTCGTTGAGACGGTAAGTAAAAAAAGCAGGTAGAGAATAATAAAAGTTAAGACATACCAAAATGAGGTGAGACCAAAGAAAGTCAGCACCAAAGCTACGCAAAGCAGGAGGATAATAACCGTATTTATAATTTTAAACCGCACTAAGTAGCATTAAACTGTGATCCCTGCCAAGATACTGATTGTAAATAAGAATATTTTTCGGGGTTGTACAATCTATATCGTTTAACTTTAAAATTGCAGGAATCGTACTAGTTTTTAGAATTTTAGCAGCCAAAAATACTGCATAACCCGAAGCCGTATTAAAGTCGCCCACAAGCTGCTTATAAGCTAACTGAGGTTTATTTTTAAATAATTTTCTTTGAAGATTTTTATAAAAATGATCGTACCTATTATCTCCATTATTTCCTAAAATCACTGCATCTATAGCTGCACAATTCAAGTTGTTTTCAACAAGGAAATTTTCTATTTCATTATTAATAGTCTCAGGTTTAATCAAATTTTTTATAGAAACACTTTGAAATTCAGCATAAGTATTTTCCTTCTTTTCTTTGGAAAGGACAAAAAAATGTGCGCCTTCTGAAGTAATCGTGCCAGTAGAATCTTCCCTAAGTAGATCAAGATTTTTAATGGGATTCGGTTTTAATTGACCATCGAGTTTTTTAAATGAAGTGATTTTTTCTGAAATCTCATCTACTCCTCCAACTAATATTGAATCAATTTCAGGATTTTCAGTGAACTGCATTTGAGCATCCAGCAAAGCAGTTTCCAGGGAAACCGAATTTTGGGTGTAAGTCACATTATAATTTTTACATCCTAAATTTAAAGCAATTTGCCCGCCAATCGTGTTGTGGGTAGATTGGATAAAAGAAGTTGGCGTTAATAATTTCTCTCTTTGATCCAGTATATTTTCCAGGAATCTCTCGGTATCCTGTTTGCAGCCTTCGCCTGTTCCGGTAATAATTGCATCGGGAAGTTCAATTTCGGTTTCTTTTAAAGCAATTTTAGCGGAAGTAACTCCCATTTTAATGGCTTTAGACAATCGCCTTAAAGTCATAGGTTTTATAAATTCTTTATAATTTGGGGAAATTGCAGGAAAAATGTTCTCGCGATAAATAGTTGCAGATCCTCTGGAAAATAAATCTTCCTCCTGAGCGGAAATACTACCAATCCCGTTTATATAGATCTTATTCCCCATTTTTACTAAAAATTAAAGAAGTACAATTCCCCCCAAATCCAAAGGAATTTGAAAGCACGTAATCTATCGATTTTTCCTTCAAATTAGTCACCGGTATAAACCCAGAATTTAGCATTGGATTAGAAAAATTAAGGTTTGGAAATACCTGTTCATTTTGAATTGCTAACAAGCTATAAACCGCTTCCAAAGCTCCCGCTGCTGCTAAAGTATGCCCGGTAAAAGCTTTTGTTGAACCAAAATCTGGAAGTTTATTGCTAAAAATTCTCTCCAGAGCTGCACTTTCAGCCTTATCATTATTTTTGGTTGCGGTACCGTGGGCATTTATATAATCAACTTTTTCGGCAGGAATACCCGCAGTTTTTAAGGCTTTTTGCATAGCTAAAAAAGCTCCTTCCCCATTTTCTGAAGACGCAGTTTGGTGAAATGCATCGTTAGCATTACCATATCCTGAAATTCGGCCTAAAACCGGTTTGCCATTAATTTCCTCCTCAGCTTCTAAAACTAAATAGGCAGCGCCTTCGCTTAAATTTAAACCGTTGCGGTTTTTATCAAAAGGTTTACATTGTTCATTAGATAGAATCATTAAAGAGTTAAATCCGTTGAGTGTAAATTTTGTGAGGCAGTCTGTTCCGCCCACAATTACCCGTTTCAGCTTTCCGGTTTTAATCATTCTAGCGCCCAGCATTATCGCATTGGCTCCAGAAGAACAGGCAGTACTTATCGTACTTACAAACCCGTTAACCTCAAAATATTCCGCGATCTTTTCCGTAGTAAAACCCGGATGCTGCGCACGAATAAATCTGTTATGTTCTATATTCCCTTCTGAAAAATCTTTAAAATAGGTTTCGGTAGCATCCATTCCCCCAACGCTGGTGCCCGAAATAAAACCAGTCTCTCCATCTACCTTAAGATTAGCCTGGAAAATGGCTTCTTTCACGGCCAACGCTCCCAATAAAGCGGCCCGTGTATAACTATGATTTTCAGGAAGGTTTAAATTTTGAGCAAGGCTTTGGTTAGAAATTTTTATTTCTCCGACAGGCAAATGCTTATGAATTGTTTTTAGAACTTCAGGAGTAGAAATACCGTGTTTTCCTGAAATTAAAGAATTATAATTTGCCGCAGTGTTGTTGCCAATCGCAGAGATAATCCCCATTCCGGTAACGGCAACACCTTTAATCATAAATTATTTAGTTCGGTTTTCTTCAATAAATTGAGCCATTTGGTTTATGGAAACAAAAATTTCTTTTCCCTGGGCAGGATCGGTGAGTTTTATCCCGTAATCCTTTTCCAAAAGCACAATAAGCTCCAGTGCATCTATAGAATCCAGGCCAAGGCCATCGCCAAAAAGTGGTTCGTCGTTGCTTATATCGGCAGGTTCCATATCTTCCAGGTTAAGTTGTTCGATGATGCTTTCTTTAAGTTCGGTGTGTAGGTTTGTCATTTTCAGCGCAATATAATTTTTTGAGGCTTTCTTCAGAAAATGGAATGTTTTTTTCCTCTGAAACCAGGCACAAAAATACATCATATTCGCCATTTTGCAAGTCTAACCAACCACAAAGCACACTGGAAGTTTTTTCTGAAGATAAGAGGGATTCTGAATAATCTTTTAGCAGGCCGGCATTAAAATCTTCTGAAATAAAAAAAGCATTTTCACTTTGCAATTTATGTTTAATGCTTATTTCGCCTAAAATTATATTTGGAAGCGTATAAACAAACAACGCAGGCGATGCAAAAGTTTTTGTGCTCTCCTGAAATTGCTTATCGGTTTCCAGGCTTGAAGCGTTGTTTGAGATTACAAGGGCGGTATCTTTTGTGGGTTTATTTTTTCTGAAAATAATTTCTGAACCCAAAATTCCCAATTTTGACAGCCCGTCCATTTTATGAAATTTCGGATACTTTATTTCTAAAAATTCATAGCATTCCTTTAGAAAAAGATTAAGTTCCTTTTCTGTAGATTCAAAAATCAATTTTCCTGAATTAAAAATTTCACCGTTTTTAATCTTTACCCAATTCTGTATGTGAAATTGATTTGACATTTTATTCATTTTCTGCTTTAAAAACCAAAGCCAGGTTACATCCGCCAAATCCCGACGCGGTTTTTAGGGCATAATGGATTTCTTTGTGTTTATTAGTTTGAATAATATTTAAAGACTTCGAAACTCCCAATTCGCCGAAATTTTTAGAAGCAATTAATTCATTATTCAACATTGAATGTTTGGTGATAATACTTTCTAATAAAGCTGAAGCGCCCAAAGTATGCCCATAAAAACCTTTTAAGCTATGAATTGGCACTTCCTGCAAACCTGATCTATGAAAAGCAATACTTTCCATCTCGTCATTGTATACCGTAGCCGTGCCGTGTGCAGATAAAAAATCGACTTTTTCTTTGGAAATTGATGCTTCTTTTAGCGCTTTTTGAATGCTTTTATATAAACCCTCCCCGGTCCTTGAAGGCCCCGAAATATGGTTGGCATCATTTGCTGAAGCATCCCCAATTAAACTGATATTTGCTGAATTTTCCGGTTGATTAAAACTAACCAACATAGCGGCTGCGGCTTCTCCCAGGCTAATCCCGTCCCGCTCTTTTGAAAAAGGTTTGCAGGCTTCAGCGCTTAAAGCCTGGAATGAATTAAAACCCGAGATCACAAAATCGCTCACCAAATCGGCTCCAACAACTATGGCATTTGTAAATTTTCCAGAATTCCCCAACCTTCTTGCCACTGCAAGCCCTAAACCCCCGGAAATACAGGCGTTGGAAAGAATTATAGGCGTTTGATTGAAACCGAAAAAATTCTTAACAACTTTACCCAGTTCACTTAATTTTAAACGACTTTCAGGAAAATCGCCGGGTTCTTTTAAAAGGTTAATGTTTCCTTTGGTGGTTGCAAGAATTAGCGCAGTTTCTGTTAAATCCAGATTTTTATTTTTGTCCAGTACCTGCTTTACTGCAAGAAGGATCATTTTTTCCAGTTTGGTAAACTTTTCAATAGATCCAATTCCTGAAAAAGCCTGGTTTAATAGTGTTTCATCAATAATTCCGGCAAAAAATTGGCTTTCGGTAAATTCTGGTTTCTGAAGTTTTAAACCCGACTTTCCCTCACGAATGGCCTGGATATTTTCTTTGGTAGAAAATCCCAACGGAGAAATAATCGCATCTTCTAACAGGTAAAGTTTCTTCATTAAAGCAGCTTCATTTTCTTTTTCCAATCTAAGAAAAACGGCGGGTTATTTAATACCAATTCCCCGTTTTCGTCAAGGAAAACCTGTAGCGTTTCCCCAGTGCAAATCAGGTATTCCCCTTTGAAAATTCTATAGGTGAAATTTATTTTTGCGGCTTCAGAATTTATAAAAGTGGTTTCCACCTGAAACGAATCGCTATATTTTAATGGCAATTTATGTTCGCAAATAGATTTTACAATTGGCGTGGAAAAACCTTCTGCCTGAGCATCTAAGTAAGAAATACCGTGTTCGCGGCCAAAATCTTCACGACCTTCTTCGAAATATTTGAGATAGTTGCCGTGCCATACGATTTGCAACGGATCACACTCGTGAAAACGCACTCTTAATTTTGTAATGGTGGTTAAGGATTTCTCCAGCATATTAATCTACAGTAACAGTTTTCATTTCTGAAGTGGCTAAAAGCTTTCCTTCTTCATCAAAAGTACGTGCGCCAACAGAAGTTACATTCATAAACTCCTGCAGGATTTCTACGTAAGTGACTAATTTAGTTCCAGCTTTTGGAAGTTCAAGGATTTCAACAGCTTTAATAGCGCCAATAAAACCGGTTTTTGGTTTATCCAGTCCGCTTAAAAATCCTTCGTAACCACGCCATAGGGACATACTCTGCGCCATATGTTCAATAAGACCGGGTTCCGAAAAAATGCTGTCTTCTACCAGAATATTATCTACAGGAATTGTAAACCCTGTAGTTCCGGTTTTATCGGTGTATTCCAGCAAACTATCTACCATTACAAACGGAGGTTTTTGCGGAATTAACTGCAGAATTCGGTCTAATTCTATAATGGGTTCTTTGAGTAAATTTTCGGCCATAAGCTGTTTTTAACTGAAATCGTTCCAGTAATCGTAATAATTATACCATTGATGCGGATACTTTTTTAGCATAATTTCAAGGTTTTCAAGATAAGCTTTTAATAAATTTTTTGCATCATTTTTCTCAGGATTATAAGGCCTGGCATAAAAATGATAATGAAAATTCTTCTCTCGCATAATATGCACAAAAAGTACGGGAATTTCATTGCGGGCCACTAATTTAAAAGGTCCCTGCGGAAATTTGACTGGTTTCCCCATAAAATCTTGAGTAAAAGTCTTAGCATTTTCGGTATACCGATCTGCGGCAAAAACCAGGAGCTCGTTGTTTTGAAGTGCACGGTTCATTTCAAAAATATGGGAAAGATTTTCTTTTAAAACAATGAGTTTTATTGCCGATTTCCCTGTAACCGAATCCAGATAATCTTTAATTTCTTCGTGCTCTAAATCGGTTACCACCAGGTTTACAATATGATGATTGTTTGTTTCATCAAAAAAATGTTTAGCAAGATTGAAATTTCCAATGTGAGCGGTAAGTAAAATTCCTCCTTTTTTCTGTTGAAGTAAGTTTTGGATATTCTGAATCCCATCAAATTCAAAGCTATATTTATGTTTTAATCCAGAAGCTATAGCCACGCGATCTAATTGAATTCTTCCGAAGGTAAAATAGCTTTTATAAACATTTAAAGCCGCTTTAATTTTTGAAAAACCCAATCTTTTTCGAAATAAATAATAAACACTTTTAGTAGAATTAAAAGCGAAGAAAATAAAGTAAAGAGCTACAAAAAGAAGGACAAAATAAGAAGCATAAAGCCCAAAAGTTTTAATGATGAAAACGTAAATTCTCAACCCCAGAACGGTACCACGCGATTGTCCTTTCCAATTAGACATAATTTAAGAGTAGAGTCCGCCGTTAATATTGATGACTTCACCGGTAATGTAGGAAGCCTTTTTTGAAGCGAGAAAACTCACCAAATCGGCTACTTCCTCGGCCTCGCCAAAACGATTTAAGGGAATCAATTTTTTAAGTTCATTTTCATCAAAATCGGTAGTCATGTCTGAAGTGATAAAACCGGGCGCTACAGCATTAACGGTAACTTTTCTCTTCCCTATTTCCTGTGCCAGGGCTTTCGTGGCAGCGACCACCGCTCCTTTTGCCGCGGAATAATTTACCTGACCGGCATTGCCTTTTAATCCTGAAAGTGAAACAATATTGATAATTCTACCACAACGCCTTTTCAGCATATCTTTTAATAGAGGCTGGGTAACATTGTAAAAACCGTTTAGGCTAGTGTTGATTACCGAATGCCAATCTTCAGGTTTCATCCACATAAAAAGTCCGTCGCGGTTTATCCCGGCATTATTTACAATGATTTCAATTTCTGCTTCAGGATTATTTTTAGTGAAATCTTCAAGCGCTTTAGAAGTTTTTTCAGCATCAGCCACATCAAACTGCAGCAAACTACATTTTACGCCTTCAGCTTCTATAAGCTTTTTAGTAGTGTTAGCAGCTTCAGCATTGGAGTGATAATTCAGTAAAATATTATACTGCAATTCCTGAGCTATTTTTAAAGCAATAGCTTTTCCAATTCCGCGAGAAGCACCGGTGATGAGGGCGTATTTCATTTAATCTTAGGGTTCAGGTAGGTCTCAACTGCGCTAGACCTCACATTCTTAATAAACTTCGTTATTTTTTAGATAAACTTTTACTTCGGCGTTGGTTTTATACAACGGAAAATCCTCTTTTATTTCAGGGATAATTTTATTCATTTCCTTAAAAATCTTCCGGGTTTTTTTTGATAGTTTTTCATCAAAATCCAGGTACCGCAAAGCCTGCACAATAGTAATAATTTCTACCGAAAGTACTTCAAAAGCATTATCTATAACCGTTTTTGTAATATTCGCTGCATTGGTGCCCATACTCACAATATCCTGATTATCGTTATTGTTTGGAATACTGTGAATATACATTGGGTTAGCCAAAGTTTGATTTTCGGCAGTTGTAGAAACCGCTGTAAATTGCGCGCCCTGCAATCCAAAATTTAATCCCAGTTTTCCAAGATTTACAAATGGTGGTAAAATATCGTTGAGTTTATTATTCAGTAAATAATTGAGTTGACGCTCGGCCAGCATTGATAGTTTTGTTACCACCAATTTTAATTTATCCATTTCCAGGGCCACATAATCTCCATGGAAATTTCCGCCGTGATACACGTGCTCATTTTCCACATCTATAATAGGATTATCGTTGGCAGAATTTACTTCTTCGATAAGGATTTTGGCGCTTTGTTCTATCGTGTCGTAAACCGGACCTAAAATTTGCGGCACACAGCGCAAACTATAATATTCCTGTATTTTTTCTTTAAAATAAATGTTTTTATCGGCCGTATCATTATATAAATGCTCATTACGGTCTCGCGTAAGTTTGCTGTCTTTTAAATGATTTCGCATCTTTTCAGCGATCTTTTGCTGGCCTATATGTTTTTTAGCGGTGTTTAACTCTTCAGATAAATGATCGTCGTAAGCCTGAACGATCTCATTAATAGCCGAAGAACAAAAAACCGACCAGTTGAGCAGGCGTTTGGCGTAAATTATATTTACAATCCCAATGCCGGTCATTGCCGAAGTACCGTTCATTAAAGCCAGGCCTTCCCTGATTTCAATTTTTATAGGTTGAATATTTTCTTCAGCAAAAACCTCTTTAGTTTCACGACGTTCATATTTATAAAAAACTTCTCCTTCTCCAATTAAAACCAGCGCTAAATGCGCTAATTGCACCAAATCTCCCGAAGCTCCTACTCCACCATGTTCAAAAATTAATGGGGTGATATTTTTATTGATAAGCTGCTGCATAACTTCAGCCACAGATTTATGTACGCCAGATTTCCCCAGGGAAAGCGTATTTAAACGCGCAAGCATCAGCGCTTTTACATACAACGGTTTCATAGGTTTTCCGGCACCTGAAGCGTGACTTCTAATTAAGTTATACTGAAGTTGTATACGGTCCTTATCTTTTATCTTATACTGGGCCATTGGGCCAAAACCCGTATTTACGCCATAAATCACCTTGTTTTGAGAAAAATCTTTTAGAAACTCAAAACTGGATTCAATTTTGGAAAGATTTTGTGAAGAAGACTGAATTTCAGTATTTTCAAACAAAACCTTGTAAAAATCTTCCAGGTTAAGGGCATCATTAATTTGGAGCATAGGCCGCATTATTGTTAAAAATCTTAACAAATGTACTATATTTAGACCGTATTTAAAATTGCCGTTTTTCGATTTAGAATGAATATTTATTGGAGATCCAAATAGCTGAAACCTTTAAAATGAAAAAACTTGAAACCCAAATCTTAATTATTGGTGCGGGACCATCTGGAATGGTCGTTGCCGGTTACTTAAAAAAGCACGGGGTTAATTGTTTGGTGGTAGAAAAAAGTAATTTTCCGCGTTTTAGTATAGGTGAGAGTTTACTTCCTAAGAGTATGGAAAATTTTGAGGAAGCTGGATTACTGGACGCTATTATGACAGCCGGATTTCAGAAAAAATATGGCGCTAGGTTTATAAAAAACGGAAAAGTTGGTGAATTTGATTTTAGTGAAAAATATGGCAATGGTTGGGATTGGACCTGGCAGGTACCACGAGCCGATTTTGACCTGGTTTTGGCAAATGAAATTCAGCGACAGGGCGTAGAAATATTCTTTGGTGCCGAAGTTTTTAATGTGAATTTCTACGGGAAAAAATCGACTACTGAAATTCTTATCAACTCTGAGGAAAATATCGAGATAAACGCTGATTTTATAATTGATGCCAGCGGTAACGGTCGGGTTTTAGCTAAGCAATTAGACTTGAATACTTCTCCGAAAATTACGGGTAATTCTTCAATCTTTACTCATATTAAAGAAACAAATAGACCAAAAGGAAAAGAAGGTGAATTGATAACCTTTGAAGTTTTGGATACAAAAACCTGGTTTTGGTATTTTCCTTTTTCAAATGGAAATTCCAGTCTCGGTTTCGTTAGCGAGGATGAGTGGTTTAAAGGTTTTAGTAGTGATAATTCAGTAGCCTTTAGGGAAATGCTCAAAGAACTGAAATATTACCGGGGCAGATTTGACGAGGAATTATTTCTTTTTAACCCGATAAAAATTCCAAATATTTCAAGAAATGTAAAGAAAATGTATGGCCACGGATTCTCTTTATGCGGAAACAGCGCTGAGTTTCTTGACCCCATTTTCTCATCGGGAGTTGCCTTTGCCACCGAATCTGGTTTGCAGGCTGCCAAGCTTGCTAAACTTGAACTTGAAGGTAAGGCTGTAAATTGGGAAAAAGATTATGCTGAATATATGCAAAAAGGAATTTCGGTATTTAGCAGTTATGTAAAAGAATGGTATACGGGGAATTTGCAAAAATTGTTTTTTCATGAAATGCCAAAAACTGAAATAAAAGAACAAATTTGTGCAGTTCTCGCAGGTTATGTTTGGGATAAAAGCAATCCGTTTGTAAAAAACCACCAACGAATTATTAAAAATGTAGCGCGCTTAATTGACCAAGAAGAAATAAATGTATAAAAACTTTTAAACTTAAAATTCTGATGTCAAAGCGTTTAAAAATTAGTACTTATTTTATTGCATTCTTTAGCCCAAAAAAGTTTGGAAGGTAAGTAAGTAAAAGTTACATTTGCAACCGCAAAAATGTTTGCACGTTCTTAAATATTGGAGAGGTGGCAGAGTGGTAATGCAGCAGCCTGCTAAGCTGTCATCCTTCGGGATGCCCGGGTTCGAATCCCGGTCTCTCCGCAAGATTTTTTAGTCTGCGGATTTTTATTCTCCTTTTTCTTCTGGAAAAGATAGGGATAAACTTCCTCCGTCTCCCGGACTGCTTTTTGAAAGAGTATTTTGGATCGGAAAGGCTAAAATTTTTAAGCTAGTCAGCTTAAGCCACGGGTAGAGTCTTAACATTGTTGGGATATTCTCTGGCCAGTTATCGCGCCGAGCGCGATTAAAAAATTACTCGGGGTGTAGCGTAGCCCGGTT
>NZ_CAXAVR010000023.1:0-33719 GCF_963972535.1 uncultured Salegentibacter sp. | reverse complement strand
GAAAGCAGCCACCAAACTGTTTCCATATATTTTGATTTATAGGTAACGTATGGATCTTCCATATCTACCCAATAGCCGATTTTTTCGGTAAGATCGTTCCACACATCGGTGTAACGCATTACCGCATTTTTACAGGCTTCGTTATATTTTTCTACGGAAATTTTGGTCCCAATATCTTCTTTGGTAATCCCTAATTCTTTTTCTACACCAAGTTCTACCGGAAGACCATGAGTATCCCAACCGGCTTTACGTTTTACCTGGTATCCTTTTTGAGTTTTATAACGGCAAAAAATATCCTTAATAGCTCGCGCCATTACGTGGTGAATTCCCGGAAGCCCGTTCGCAGAAGGTGGGCCTTCGAAAAACACAAACGCTTCTTTGCCTTCTCGTGTAGAAACACTTTTTTCAAAAATATCGTACTCCTTCCAGTAACTCAAGATTTCCTCAGCTACTTTTGGTAAGTCAAGTCCTTTATATTCAGGGAACTTATTGCTCATTTTTTCAAAATTTCCAATGAGTCGCGAAAATAATCAATTTTAAGAAAAGAGCGGGTTAGAAAAACGGAAAAAGCTAACCCAAAAGAAATTGATACTAAATAAATTCTGAAAGATTTTTAAAAGCATTGAGAATTACGAAAAATGATTAAAAAGTATACCTCAGCGCTAAAATTAAATTTCTACCTGCAGCGGCGATTCCCGAGGAATAAGTTCGGTAACGTTGATCGGTAATATTTTCTAAAGAAGCGGTTGCCAGTAAGTTTTTACTTAGTTCGTATTGACCGGTTAAATTTAGGCTATACCAGGAAGGTGAATAAGGATTTCCGTTATCATCTATAGCATATAAATAGGCTTTACCCTGTTCTGATGGTGCGAGATCTTCATAATCAAATTGCCCATTATATTCCGCAAAAAGATCGAATTTCAATCTTTTTTTGTGCCATATTAAATGTGTATTCCCAAATACAGGAGCCGCGTGCCGTAATGCTGCGGTAGAACCATCTTCCTGCTCTTCTTTTCCTTCGGTTATGCTAATTTTGGAAGTTAATCTTAGTGCAACAGAAAAATCGATTTCTATCCCACTTTCAAATCCGTAAACGTGCGCTTTCGCGGTATTCTGAATCGCCTGTACACGACTTGGTTCTCCCTGGTAATCTATTTCGGTTTCTCCATTTAAATTGAAATCCCTGCGCACCATCGCATCATTTAAATATGTATAAAATGCGGTCGCGATAAAACTGATATTTTCGGCAGGCTTCCAATCAAAACCAAGCTCACTACTGTAAGCATATTCCGGTTTTAAATCTGGATTTGGCACTACTACTGCTCCAGGTTCAGAATCGAAAATTTTCCCCACATCATCTATATTTGGAGCCCTAAAAGCTGTAGAAAGATTCAATCGCCACCCGATAAACCTGTTTTGTTGCCAGTTAATTCCCGCACTTCCGGTTAAAGCTCCGGTATTAATTTTGGCCTCACTAAATGGAAAATCATATAAATTCTCATCAAATTCAGCGTCCACCAAAATATGATTATACCGAAGTCCAGATTGAAAAGAAAGATCTTCCTGGATCTTCCATTGATAGGTGGTATAAGCCGCAATGGATTGCCAGGTAGAACCATCTGGATATCGTGAAGCGGTGATGTTTTCTTCTTCCGTTAAAATATTTTCTGCAAATCCCGTAGAATTCACTTTATTAAAAACATATTCGGCTCCATAAAACAACCGGCTCTCTTCAAAGGTCTTTTCAAAATCGAAATTAACCGAATAAGCATCTACATTTTCTTTGGTGTTGTATAACCAATCTTCACCAAAATCCCGGTTATGACGGCTCTCTTCAAAAAATTGATAAGCAGTTGTCATCTGGGCTTTATCATAGAATGCTCCGTTTCCTTTTTTATTGATCTTAAAATTCCCCATAAACCATTCCTGAGGGCCATAATACCATTCTGCTGTACGCAAATCACCATCGCGCTTTCGGTAAAGCCTGTCAAATCTTGGAAAATCTGATGTGGTAGAATAGATAAGTCCTAAATTTAGGTCCCAATCTTTATGTGGCATAAACTTTACTTTCTGCAGTAAATTAATTTGTTGATATCCGGTTGGCTTTTGCACTCGAGGATCATCATTTGCAACCACTACATCTTCACCATTTTTTCGCACTGCATATTCGTTTCGCAAATATTCATCAGGTCCGTGAGATCCCATTCTTAAATCATCAAAATCTGAAAAGCTAATACTGCTTAAAAATGCCCAATTCTCCAGGCCTATATTCACATCGGCGTGTACGGTTTTTTCATTATTTGCAGAAGCGTAACGGGAGTAAGCACTACCAGAAACCGAAGCTTTATGAGTAAAGGAAAATTTCGGCTTCAAAGTATAAAAATTCATCACCCCGCCAATCGCATCACTTCCATAAACCACCGATCCCGGGCCGAGAATTACCTCGGTATTTTCTACCGCCAGGGGATCTATTGAGATGATATTTTGAAGATTTCCGCTTCTAAAAATCGCGGTATTCATTCGTACTCCGTCTACGGTAATTAAAAGACGGTTCGTAGCAAACCCGCGAATCATTGGACTTCCACCGCCTAACTGACTTTTCTGAACAAAAACCTGACCGCTGCTTTCCAAAAGATCGGCCGAAGTTTGCGGGCTGGCCATAATAATATCATTTGCTGAAAAGCTGACGATCTTCTGCGGAATTTCATCTTTATTCATTTCAAATTTAGCCACCGAAAGCACTACCTGGTCTAGCTCATTACCATCACTTTTTAGATAAACTTTATTATTATTCCGGATTATTTGGGATTTCCTGAGGCTTTTATCGGTGAAGTTTACGTGCTTAAAATGAATAACCTCATCTTTATCAAATACTGAAATATTAGCTACTCCGTCAAAATTAGTTAATACACTTTTAGATTTTTCAGCGTTGTATAAAGCCACGCTGGGAAGTGGCTCATGACTTTCTTCATTCAAAACCTGTATCTGCTGAGCGTAGATACTATTAACCATAAAAAAAAGGAGAATTACTCCTATTATTGAATTTCGCATTTAGCTAAAAATTTCGTTGAGGACGGCAAGTGATTTTGGTTTCTTAAATCCTTCAATATGCAACTCGTAATATATAAGCAGCATATTCAGGAAATTTGCCCGACTTTGTTGATTCAATTTTACCTCATTCAACTTATCAAAATTTATGCCTAATAACTGCCGTAAAACCGCCACGTTTTGACCATCTACGCAGTAATTATTCACGCTATTTATTTCAAAAACGCCATCTAAGAGATTAAAATAAGTGAACTCTTTCGCATCGACGTCAGGATAAAAACCAAGATATCTGGTTAAATTTAATAAGAACAAAAGATGAAAATTGGCGATCTTATCATGCAGATCTAACCACATGAGTGAGTTTTCAAGATACTTAAACAATTGCGGATTGGTTTCTTCTTCCCGAATTGCATTTTTTAAAACTTCTGCCAAAAACATAAGCATCGCACCTTTCACCATATTGGTATGCAGGCTGGTGTAAGTGTGCAACACTTTCGCATCTTTAAGGTACTCCATCTTCCCCTGGTTACGATGATTCGCCACGATCTCCAACTGGGTAAGCAACTGGAATTGCGACGCCTTGAATTTGCCTTTTTTTGATTTCAAGACTCCTTTTAGCATATAGGTTTTTAAACCGTCGCTATAAGTGTAGGCTTTTACAATCAAATCGGCCTCACCATATTTTAAGGCACTAACAACAATTGCCGGAGTGGTAACAAGCATTTTTTAGGAATTTCTTCTCTTCGAAGATAATTAAAAAAGGCCGCTAAAAAAGCGGCCTTAGTTTATCGTTTAAATGATTGAGATCTATACTACTCCCTGGGCAAGCATAGCATCGGCAACTTTTACGAAACCGGCAATATTTGCTCCTTTTACGTAGTCTATATAACCATCTTCTTCTTTTCCAAATTCTACACAACGGTCGTGAATGTTATTCATGATTTCGTGTAACTTCTTATCTACTTCTTCTGAAGTCCAGCTGTAACGCATAGAGTTTTGGCTCATTTCTAATCCTGAAGTGGCAACACCACCCGCATTAGAAGCTTTACCCGGAGAGAAAAGAATTTTTGCTTCTTTAAATACCTCTACAGCCTCTGGAGTACAAGGCATATTAGCACCTTCGCCAACACACATACATCCATTATCTACTAATTTTTTAGCATCAGCTTCTTCAAGTTCGTTCTGTGTTGCACAAGGAAGCGCCACATCACATTTTACTCCCCATGGCGTTTCACCTTCAAAGTATTTAGCTGAAGAATATTCATCTACATATTCACTGATTCTGCCACGTCTAACATTTTTAAGGTCCATGATAAACTGAAGCTTCTCTTCATCAATTCCGGCTTCATCATAAATATATCCTCCAGAATCACTCATGGTTAAGATCTTCGCACCAAATTGCAGTGCTTTCTCTGCAGCATATTGTGCTACGTTTCCAGAACCTGAAACAACTACTGTTTTTCCTTCAAAAGATTCATCTCTTGTTCTTAGCATATTTTGAGCAAAATATACATTCCCGTAACCTGTAGCTTCAGGACGAACGAGGGAACCACCGTAGGAAAGTCCTTTTCCGGTTAAAATTCCTGTGAATTCATTTTGCAATCTCTTGTACTGGCCAAACATATAACCAACTTCACGGGCACCAACTCCAATATCTCCAGCAGGAACATCGGTATCTGGGCCAATATGGCGATAAAGCTCTGTCATAAAGCTCTGGCAGAAACGCATCACCTCGTTATCAGATTTTCCTTTTGGATCAAAATCAGATCCACCTTTTCCTCCACCCATTGGTAAAGTAGTAAGGCTGTTCTTAAATACCTGCTCAAAAGCAAGGAATTTAAGTATACTTAAGTTTACAGAAGGGTGAAAACGCAATCCGCCTTTATAAGGTCCTATTGCTGAATTCATTTGAATTCTAAAACCGCGATTTACTTGAATATTACCTTCATCATCCAACCAGGACACTCTAAACATAATTACTCGCTCTGGCTCTACCATACGTTCCAGCAATTGCATGTTTTGATACTTTTTATTCTCTTCTATAAAAGGAATAATAGTTTCAGAAACTTCGTGCACTGCCTGCATGAATTCCGGTTCGTTTTGATTTCTTTGAGATACTTTATCCAGGAAATCTTGTATATTTTGTTCCATATTGCGTGATACTACAAATAGTTTATAAAAAAAACTGTGTTTTATGTTGCAAATATATGAGTTCTATAAAAAATGACCTCAAATTTTTATCTTTTCATATAATATTAACGTCTCCATTTTAAGAATTTACAGACAGAATGAAATCTATAATTTTTTGTTAAAGTAGTTTTTATATATTTGTTGCTCGCCCAAGTCTGAAGTAATGCACAATTACAAGATATTTTTACCTCTTATTGTTTTTATATTACTGTTCCAGGTAAAGGGATATTCCCAATTTGGGATTGCTCACGAAATTGCTGTTAAAGCAGGGCCGGCTTCTTTTTTTACAGATTACGGGGAACGCTGGAATGTAAAAAACAACCTTAACAATGCGGGTTACGGGATAGGGATTTCCCATTATATGAATTTTGCCTACAAAACCGACTGTCACTACTCCCAGGCGGCTTCTTTTTTCACCAACCACTTTAGAATTAGAAATGAGCTGGATTATTTCTACTCCAAGTTAGAACATTTTGGTCCTGTGGCCAGAAAGAATACTATTGGAGGGCAGTTACTTAGAGCAATGCACGGGGAAAGTGAAATTATTGAAGGCGGGATACACCTGGAATACCATCCTTTTAGAATTCGAGATTTTACGCATTCGGGATATATGTTTTCACCCTATGTAAGTTTAGGCGGCCATTTTGTATCTTATAAAGCTGACGCGTATTCCGACCTTGGTTCATTGGAAAATCCCAAGAATGTATTCCCAACTTTTATTGGCGGAATGGATTTTGAACGCGGTAGCACCTATTCTATAGTTGGCGGGCTTGGTGTTCGTTACCGATTAGGTTTTAGACACGACCTTTTAATTGAAGCCCGCGGACAATATTATGGTAGCGACTGGCTTGACGGATTAAATATTGACGCGCCTCAAAATAAATTCGACGATTATATATTTTGGGTGAATGTTGGCTATGTTTATTATATCAACTTTCAATAGCATTTGAAGAAATAATTCTACCACCCAATTCTTTTAATTCTACTTTAGCTTTTTCAAAATTTTCCACGTTTAACGTGCGTGTAGCATCCTCTATTATGGTCGCTTTAAAACCTTCTTTAATTGCATCTTTAGCGGTAAAATGCACACAAATTTCAGCAGCAAGTCCGCAGAAATAAAGGTCTTCTGCATTTTTTTCTTTTAAATACCCAGAAAGCCCAGTGGATTTTAAATGCTGATTATCGTAAAAAGCGCTGTAGCTGTCTATTTCTGGATTGGTGCCTTTTCTAAAAATGGCTTCAATTTTTGAAGTTTTTAAATCTCTATGAAATTCGGCGCCAACGGTATTTTGCACACAATGCTCTGGCCACATTACCTGTTCTATTCCGTTAAGATCAATAGTTTCAAACTCTTTTTTTCCTTTGTGGCTACTGGCAAAACTGGCGTGGCCGTTTGGATGCCAATCCTGGGAAACAATTATCAAATCAAAGTTTCCCTGAATTTTATTGATCACCGGGATAATTTCATCTCCATTAGGTACAGCAAGCGAACCACCTGGCATAAAATCGTTTTGAGGATCTATAATAATCAAAGTTTTCATAACTAATTTTTAAAAGATGCTATTAATTTATCGCGTTCGGTTTTTAATGTTTCACTAATTCCCACTTTATATATATGCGGATTGTTAAAACGCTTATATTCTATAGAAAGTTCAGCCAGACGGTTTTTACTATATTCTGCGATTTCCTGAAGCGATTTCTTTTCCAGTTTATTCTTCCCGTTTTCCATAACCGGTTTCAACAGTGCTTCTTTTTCTAAACCATCAACTTTCATTTGTTTATAAGGCTCAAATGGATGAATCATATTTTTAATATTTTCTTCTTCAAAAAGAGTCACCAAATCTCCGCCCACGCAGTTGCCTTCAGCATCTCTTAAACGATATACCTGTTTTTTATGCGGAAGCGTAACCTTTACAATACTTTCTGAAATTTTGATTCTTGGTTTTCCGTTGGAATAAGCCAGTTTGTAAACTCCGTCTAAAGCAGCATCAGGACTTCCAATAACAAGATTGGTACCCACACCAAAAACATCTATCCTGGCGCCTTGTTCCAGCAAACTTTTAATTACATTTTCTTCTAATTGATTGGAAGCTGCAATTTTCACGTAATCGAGTCCGGCCTCGTCCAGCATTTTTCTGCTTTGCTTAGAGAGATAAGCTAAATCTCCACTATCAAGCCTAATAGCCATCAATTTTTCGCCGCGATCTTCCATTTCCTTGGCGACTGTAATCGCGTTTGGTACACCACTTTTAAGCGTATCGTAAGTATCTACCAGCAGAACACAATCTTTTGGTCTACCCTCAGCAAAATCCCTAAATGCAGTGATTTCATCATCATAACTCTGAATAAAAGAATGCGCCATGGTTCCCGAAACCGGAATATTAAAATCTCTTCCTGCAATTACATTACTGGTCCCGTTAAAACCTCCAATAATTGCGGCACGAGTGGCATAATAACCCCCAGGTCCCTGCGCTCTTCTTAAACCAAAATCCAGTAAAGTTCTTTCTCCTGAAACCAGTTTAATTCGGCTGGCTTTAGTAGCTATTAAAGTTTGAAAATTGAGTAAATTAAGTAGGATGGTTTCAATAATTTGCGCTTCAATAATATTGGCTTCTACCTGCAAAATAGGCCGTGTGGGAAAAACCACGTCCCCTTCCTGAACCGAATAAATATTTCCGTGGAATTTAAAATCTTTGAGATATTGCAGGAAATCATCATCAAAATCCTGTTTTTTAAGGTACTCCAGGTCTTTATCGTTGAATTTTAAATTTTCAATGATCTTCAGTAAATCCTGAAGTCCGGCAAAAATCGCGTACCCACCGTTATAAGGAAGTTTTCTGAAATAATAATCAAAAATTGCGGTGTGGTCTTTTTGGCCCTTTTTAAAATACACCTGTGACATCGCCAGTTGATACTGATCGGTATAAGTAGCGGAGAAATCTAGCATAGCTTGGTTGGTTTACATTTCAGCAAGCATAGTTTCGTAAATCTCGAGATCTGCTTCACTGAATAGCACAAATTTAAGCTTTTGCAAATGTTTAAGTTCAGGGATTTCGGCTAAAATTGTATTAAAACTGATCTTTGTCGCTTCTTTTATAGGGTAACCAAAAGCGCCGGTAGAAATTGCAGGAAAAGCAACAGACTTTACTTTCTTCTCTTCTGTTCGTTTTAAAACATTTTTATAGCAATTTTCGAGCAGCTTATTTTCAGGCTTGTCTTTACCGTAAACAGGTCCCAAACAATGAATTACATACTTATTAGGTAAATTATAAGCGTCGGTAATTACTGCTTCGCCGGGAGCGATAGGCGCAAGAGGTTTGCATTCTTCATAAAGTTTTGGGCCGGCAGCACGATGAATTGCCCCTGCAACGCCGCCACCAGTGGTGAGTTGTGCATTGGCAGCATTTACCACAGCTTCTACATTGGGTAGATTAGCTATATCTCCTTGAAAAACTTCAATTTCAATATTCTGGATAGTTTTTTTCATAACTCTGATTTCTTATTCAGAAATTACAAAAATTTAATAAAAGACGAAAGGTTTAGGCCTGCCGCTCCAGAGCTAAATAATGAGTGGTTCTGTCATTTATCAAGGGAATAACGCTAATCTCGCACTTATAAGGAGTTTTATCTTTTTTATAGTTTACCAAAATTTCAGTAAAAGGTTCATCTCGTGATAGTTTGTGTTTAATTCGGTTTAAAACAGCCCTGTCGGTTTCTTTTCCCTGTAAAAAATGGGGTGTTTTATTTATCGCAAATTTGCTGCTATAACCAGTCATA
Source organism: uncultured Salegentibacter sp. (assembly GCF_963972535.1). Taxonomy (NCBI): domain Bacteria; kingdom Pseudomonadati; phylum Bacteroidota; class Flavobacteriia; order Flavobacteriales; family Flavobacteriaceae; genus Salegentibacter; species uncultured Salegentibacter sp. The sequence continues at coordinate 24,704 of NZ_CAXAVR010000023.1, read as the reverse complement.
TCGGTAAAACCCTCGCTCACCCACTGGATTTTGGCTTCCTGATTTGTTAAAACCAAAGCATCAAAAGATTTGTTTTGAAATACTTCTTTCCAGTTGTTTTTCCATTCGAATTTTTTGGCTAATTTTTTAAACGACTTAATTGCTTTTTCCTGTTTTAAATTCAATAGTTGTTCTGCAAAATGCTCGTTATAAATATCCCAGCTGCGAAGAGGCATCACCTTAATATCAGAAACAGTAATTTCGTCTTCAATTTCTTCATATTCTTCCTGGCTTAAAGAGGAAAGATAAATATCAAGACACTGCATATTCATTAGATTCTTCTTCATAGTCTTTTTTTTAGCTGTGAACAAATTCAGGTTTTATTTCGCAATCTATTTAACAAACAAAACTACCTAAAATCTTATTCAACACTCTTTAAATCAACGTTAATGTTGAGTTTTTAGAAGAAATACCTCAACAATTAACAAACGTCTATTTTCCTTATTTCATAAAAAAACAGGAAGTGATAATTTTCTAAAAAAATCATCTCAAAAAACGGCTCATGTAATGCCATTTTATAACGCATTTGGGCTTAAAACTAAGAGCCGCAAAAGCTTTTGCAATATTCTGAATAAGTTGTACTTTCGGGTTTTTCTAATATTTTTGATATGTCCCAATTCTGGCTGTACTTTAGATTAGGTCTGGAACACGTTCTTGACTGGCAGGCTTACGACCATATTTTATTTCTTATTGTACTTGTTGCCGCTTATACCTTTAGCAGCTGGAAACGAATTCTATGGCTGGTAACCCTATTTACCATTGGCCACACTTTAGCTTTATTTCTTTCGGTTTACGAAATTGTAAAAGTAGATTCCGCCTGGGTAGAATTGTTAATTCCTATTACAATTATTCTCACCGCTCTTTACAATATTATCACAGCCAGTAAAAAAGAACGTAATAAAAATCATAATCCGTTATATTTTACAACGGTTTTCTTCGGCTTAATTCATGGACTTGGATTTTCTTCATATTTTAAAATGGTGGCTTCAAATACAGAAAGCAAATTTCTACCACTTTTAGAATTCGCACTTGGTATAGAAGCTGCACAGGTTATTGTAGTTATTGCTGTAATAATTCTTGGTTTTATTGCCCAAAATATCTTCTCGGTTTCCAAAAGGGACTGGATCTTAGTAACTTCAGCCATAGTAATTGGTATTATTTTACCAATTCTCCAGGAAAATTTTCAGGCTATTCAATAAATTAGTGAATTAAAAATAAGGCGAAAAATTTCGCCTAAAAAAGCCGGATTATACCGCTAATATGGATAAGAAAAAACAATTAAAGTACGATAAGGCATATTTGAGAATTGCCCGCGAATGGAGTAAATTATCGCATTGTAAAAGAAAGCAGGTTGGCGCAGTTATTGTAAAAGATAGAATGATAATTTCTGATGGTTACAACGGCACTCCAACAGGATTTGAAAATTATTGTGAAGATGACGAAGGTTACACAAAATGGTACGTGCTGCACGCTGAAGCCAATGCTATTTTAAAAGTTGCAGGATCTACGCAATCCTGTAATGGCGCAACACTTTATATCACAATGTCTCCCTGTAAAGAATGCAGTAAATTAATTCACCAGGCAGGAATTACCAGGTTGGTTTATCATATAGATTATAAAGATAATTCCGGACTGGATTTTCTTGAAAAAGCAGGAGTCACCCTTGAACAAATTAACGATTTAGAAGATTGAATACCAGGCAAAAAATATTAATTCCTATTCTTCTTGCTACAGCTTGCGCCGCCGGCGTTTTGCTGGGCGGAAAACTGGATTTTTCTTCTTCTGATGCCCTTTTTTCTTCAAATCCCAAAAAACAAAAACTCAACCGACTTATAGACTACATTGACTATGAGTATGTAGACGATGTAAATACCGATAGTATTGTAGATATTACGGTTAATAGAATTCTTGAAAATCTTGATCCGCATTCGGTATATATTCCAAAAGAAGAATATGCCGGCGTAGTAGAAAATATGCAGGGCGATTTTGTAGGCATTGGGGTTAGTTTTTATAACGTTAACGATACCGTAGTGGTAATACAGGCCCTGGAAGGCGGGCCCAGTGAAAAAATAGGAATTCGCGGTGGCGACCGTATTTTATATGCCGATGGCACTCCCCTTTTTAATAAAGATATTACTAACGATTCGCTTACAAAACACCTAAAAGGAGAAGAAGATTCTCGCGTAATACTTAAAGTTAAAAGAAAAGGAATCAAGGATTTACTCACCTTTAAAGTGAAGCGGGGCCGTGTACCGCTAAAAAGTGTAGATGCCGCTTATATGTTATCGCCAGATTTAGGTTATATTAAAGTGAACAGGTTTTCTGAAACTACCTATAAAGAATTTCAAAACGCCTTGAAAAAGCTCAAGAAAGAAGGCGCTAATCAAATAGCCTTGGACCTTAGAGACAATCCTGGCGGTTATCTTTCAGAAGCGATTAAGATTGTAGACGAATTCCTGGAAGACGATAAATTAATTCTTTACACCAAAAATAAAAGCGGCTCGGTTGAAGAAACTTTTTCCCGAAGAAAAGGTCTTTTAGAGAATGGAGATCTTTTTGTTCTTATTAATGAAAATTCAGCTTCGGCAAGTGAAGTCGTGGCCGGCGCACTACAGGATAACGACCGCGGTACCATTGTAGGTCGTAGATCTTACGGTAAAGGCCTTGTGCAACGTGAAATGGATTTGGGCGATGGTAGCGCGGTAAGATTAACCATTGCACGATATTACACCCCAACGGGCCGTTCTATACAAAAGCCATATGATAACGGTAATGAGAGCTATTTTAAAGATTATATGCGACGCTATAAAAATGGGGAGCTCAATAGCGCCGACAGCATAAATGTAGATGATTCACTTAGGTACGAAACACCTAAAGGAAAAGTGGTTTATGGCGGCGGAGGGATAATTCCCGATGTGTTTATTCCGCAAGACAGTGATAATGAAAGAAACAATATAAAGCTTCTTTTACACGGCGGGTATATGAGTCGGTTTATATTTAATGTCCTCGAAGAAAACCGTACTTTTTACAATAATGTAAAGCGGGAAGAGTTTGATGAAAAAGTTACAATCTCTAACGAAATGGTGCAGGATTTTATAAGATTTGTTCGAAATGGAAATATTAGGCTTAATGTAAATAACCATACCACTTTATTAAAGCAATATCTAAAAGCGGTAATTGCCCAACAGCTCTACGGCACCACGGCTTTTGAAAAACTAATTAATGAAAATGATCCTGCCATTGAGAAAATTCTTGAATTATCGCAAAAAAATTAATAGCTTGCATGCGTGAGTGCGAATCATGAAAACTTTATAATTTTTTTAACCGTTTCCCCGCTATTTTTCTTCATAATTGCGGTGAGTTTCCGGCTTTTAGATAATAGCGCATTACTCTTTTTACAAAAGGATATTTTGGTTACTTCTGCAAATGTTTCGGTTACTTCTATTAAAAATCAGATTAAAAAAACTCAGGATAAAGAATTCAAAGAGAAATTAAGGCTTGCCCTTCTTTATAGAAGATTGCATCGTACCTGCTTAATTCTAATGCTACTTTCTATTCCTTTAATGGTTACCGGCTATTTTATGCTATAAAAGCTTATCGTGTACTTTTGTATGCTCTCCTTTCCAGAAACTTAAAATATCTGTAGCTACACTTGCACCACTACCACAGGCTATAGAAAATTGACTGCGCCAACCGGCGAGGCTACCGGCTACATACAATCCCGGTTTTACTAAATGATCTTCATTTTTTAACTGAATACGATCTTTAGAAGCTTTAGCTTTTTTATGCGGAATCACTTCCTCTTCCAAACCTTTAATTCTAAAAGGACTTGTGTAGCCTGTTGCCAGCACTACATTTTCGGCTTCGTATGTATTTTTGTTGGTAATTACACTGAAACCTTCAGTTAAATGAATAATCTCTTTTACTTTTTCTTTCGCTAATTGTTCAATTTCAGGATATTGTTCTTCCAAATGTAGAATTCCTTCTGTTAGAATTTGTTGTCCTGAAGTTCCCGGCACAACTCCCAAAACATTATTTAAGAGCGCCGAATTTAAATGCGAAGCTTTTTGGTGAGTAAGCAGGCCTACCTTTTTATTGGCAATAATATTATTTTGCAGTGCAGATCCTAAGATAAGTGCGCAAGACATTCCTGCCGCGCCACCGCCAATAATAAGAACATCAAATTTCATATTAAGAATTATGCTTTTTCGCAATACTTCTGGAGGTTAATAAAATCCCCATAAGAATAATTACGCAAAGGCTTCCAACAATAACCAGTACAGCGGTTGCGCTATCGCCTTTTAAAAGATCATCAAAATTTAAAACGGTTGCACTGTAACCAATTATGACTACAGCTAAAAAAATTACGGTATAAATAAATAACTTCATGAAAATAAACTCTGAATGTTTGTAGCGAATAATTTTACGGCAATAGCCAGCAAAATTACGCCGAATACTTTTCTAATTACACTAATTCCCTGGCTACCTAAAACTTTCTCCATTTTGGTAGAAGATTTTAGTACCACGTATACAAAGATAATATTGATAAGTATAGCTACAATGATATTTACCGTTTCATATTCTGCCTGAAGCGAAACCAGGGTAGTAAGTGTACCTGCGCCAGCAATTAAGGGAAACGCAAGCGGAACTACAGAAGCGGTTTCAGGTTCATCGTCTTTATAAAGTGTAATTCCTAAAATCATTTCCAGAGCCAGGAAGAACAGGATAAACGCCCCTGCCACGGCAAATGAGTTTACGTCTATCCCAATTAAATTCAAAATCTCCTTCCCAACAAACAGGAATACAATCATAATAATACCTGCGACCACCGAAGCTTTTTCACTTTGAATATGGCCTACTTTTCTTCTCAGGTCTATAATAATAGGGATACTTCCAATAATATCAATCACCGCAAAAAGAATCATTCCGGCGGTAAAAATTTGTTTTGCATCGAGTAATTTCCACATAACTCAGTTTTTGAAAAATTTTGCGCAAAATTAATTTTTAAAAACACAGCATCAAGGAATTAACAGGTAAAATTTTTATTAAAATTGAGGTGTTCTTTTATAGTGATTTCAACGCAGATTAATTTCAACTTAAAGCGCTAAATATTTTAGATAACATTTGCCAAAAAATACCCATAATCAGGTATTTGAAGCATATTCAAATTAAAATATTTTTACCCTTCCCCACACCCCATTTCCTTAATTCAAGTACTTTTTTTTAAGAAATAAGAAGATATTCTTGTAGATATTTTATGTTAAATTTTTAAATCCACGAATTTTAAAGATGAAAAGAAGTTTAAATATTCTAATTGTATGTGCAGTTTTGTTCAGTTTTGCAAATATCCATGCACAGGAAGCTATTTCTATAAATGAAAATTCAGCAAAAGAAAAGAAGCTTAGACCAATAAGAATTGGCGCCAAAATTGGTTTTCCCACTATTATTGGTGGAAACCTTGAATATGTAACGCCACTTCTTAATAAAAAATTAGCGGTTAGTGTAGACTATTCTAATATAAAGTCTGATTGGCTCGTTGGAGAAGAGCAAGTAGACGCATCTAATAATGACGAACTTAATTACACCTACATAGAAGGCGGATTAAATTATTATTTCTTTAAACCCGGTAGAGGTTTATATGGAGGCTTAAGCTATGGCAATATTAATATTAAAGGAACTGTTCACTATGAAGATTCCAGGGATATTTTAGATGCTTCTCACGGTTCAGTGAATATTAAGTTGGGTGCAAAACTAGGTGGTTTATTCTATTTTAGACCCGAAGTAGGTTACTCTTTCTCCTCTTTACCAGACCATGTAGAAGCCACAAAGGTGTATAACGATGGCAGCAGGGAAACTATAAATTTTGAATTTGATTCTGAAGTGAAACCCTATAATTTACTATTTTCTGGGCTCATGGCCAACATAGGAATAGGTTTTGCCTTTTAAAAATTTTGGCTTTTTCATTCATAAAACCGAATTTTTTAATTTTGACTATCTATTTTTTGAAATTATCGCTGAAAATTTCAGGTTGAAAAAATCATAATAGAAATTTTAGGTAAAACTTTCTAAATCAAACAAGTTAAATTTATATTTGCGGCTATGTTTCAAATAGGAAAAACCATAGTTTCAGAAGAGATCTTAACCAAAGATTTTGTGTGTAACCTTTCGGCTTGCAAAGGTGCTTGCTGTGTAGACGGCGATGCCGGGGCACCGGTAACACCAGAAGAACGTCAAATTCTAGACGAAATTTACCCCAAAGTAAAACCTTATTTGAGACAAAAAGGGATAGATGCCATAGAAAAACAAGGCACCTACATCACCACCGATCTTGACGAAATTGAAACTCCGTTAATAGATGGCGCCGATTGTGCCTACGTTACTTTTGATGATAACGGCATTGCGCTCTGCGGAATTGAAGAAGCCTACAACCAGGGGGATATTGATTTTAAAAAACCTATTTCCTGCCACTTATACCCAATTAGGATCCAGGAATACTCAGAATTTTCTGCGGTAAATTATCATAAATGGCAAATTTGTGATGATGCCTGCAGTTTGGGTGCCGAACTTCAGGTACCGGTTTATAAATTCACCAAAGACGCACTTATTAGAAAATTTGGCGAAGATTGGTACAATCAACTGGAAGCAGCCGCTAAAGACCTTTAAATACTGAAATTACTTCTTATCCATTTGATTGGCAGGATATTATTTTAAATATTCTAAAAGATTTCGTATATTCAATTTTTGAATTTCACCCCTAATTTATCCGGTGCTCACCCTCTAAACCGGTATTTAGTTATTCCCCTACATTTTAAATTTTCGCCCCTAACCCTAAGCATTTACTCGATAATCGGGATTTAAATGCTCCGAGGCCTGCCTCGAAAATTAAACAATGGTTTTAATGAATGCCTTGGGCCTGGTTCAAGGTAGTTTAGTTACAATTTATTGATAACCTAAAATTTATATTATGAAAAAACTTATTCTATTAGGGTGCTCTCTTTTATTATGTGTTTCTACTACAGAGGCCCAATTTTTAAAGAAATTAAAAGAAAAGGTAGAAAAAAAAGTTGAACATGCAGTTACTGAAAATATTTCTAATAAAGCTGCAAATGAAGCTAACAAGTCTCTCAACAAAATGTGGGAAACCGATCTTAAAAATAGCCCTATCCCAATGGGTGCTAACCGGGTAGATGTTAGTGAAGTTCCGCAATCTTACGATTTTAACTGGGAGTACCAGTTAAATATGGAAACTAAAGATGGAAATGTGGATATGACCTATCTTCTTAAAGAAGATGCACCCTATTTTGGAATGCGGGTGCCGCAAGCCGAAGGTATGTTTATGGTGCTGGATATGGATAGGAAACTTACCGTTATGTACCTCTCTTCAGATGACACTAACTTTATTACCGCCAGTAAAATAAACCTTGACAATACTGAAGAAGAAACTAATCCTTACGAAAATTCAGAATTAAAGAAAATTGGCACAAAAAATATTCTGGGGTATGAATGCCAGGGCTATGAAACCGAAACAGAAGAACACAAGTTTACCTTTTACCTCACCCGGGAAGCTCCTATTAGTTTTGCCAACATGTATAGTGACGAAAAAAGCAATATTCCAAAAGGTTGGAATGCAGACTGGCTAGAAGATGGCGATGCTTTAATGATGGAAATGATAATGATAGACAAAAATAATAGCGATCATAATACCACTATGCGTTGTACCGGCCTTGAGAAAAAATCTTTTTCAATAAATAAAGAAAATTATGCTGCCCTGGGCGCATCTAAATAATATATAAGATTATGGAGAATTCAAACACACACCAATCCAACGAAGCGAAAAGTACTTTTGACCCTAAAACCATAGCTATTATTGCCTATTTAACCATTATTGGGCTGGTGGTAGCCTTTGTTTTAAATAACGATAAAAAAGACGAATTTGCAGCATTTCACATTAAACAATCCCTGGGATTGGTAATACTTAGTTTAGGGCTTTTTATTATTGGAATGATCCCAATATTGGGATGGATTCTAAGTTTTCTCGGTTCCATATTCCTGCTGTATTTATGGATAATGGGGCTTATAAATGCTGTTAATCATACAACAAAACCGGTACCTATACTTGGGCATCAGTTTGAGAAATAGTTTGCTAATATTTAAAAAATGAAAAATTTATTTATAAACTTAATAGTCTGTTTTCTGTTTAGTTTTAATGCGCTTTCTCAAAATCTAATTGAAACTAAGGTAGAAAACTGGGAATATGGTAGTGCCAAAATTGGAGTGCTGGATTTTATTTCAGGTAGTGTCCAGGAATTTGGTGGTATAGACAAAAATGGAAATCTAACGATTGAATTACAACCAAATTTTCTTCAGAAAATGAAAGCACAAATGGAGAAAGAACAGGAAAAATCTCCAGAAGGTTGGCAGGCATCTTTAAAAACCGTTTCCGGAACCTTCTCCTGCTTATCTGGCGGTTTATCATATAATAATGGAGAAACCAACTTAAGCAGCTTACCAAAACAGCTTGTGGTGTTTAAAGGAAAGAAAGAAATTTTGGGTTTACTTATGCCCGCCTCCAAAAAAGCTATTGCAGATTATTTCTTTACTTACGGTGAAGAAAATAGCGGTACGGGGAAGTACTTAGAATGGACATATCTTGACGAACCGGCTACTGTAAAAGGCACCTGCATGAATACAACTTTCACCCAGGCTCAAAATGAAAGTTTTAAAACTTCAGAAAATTATTCTTTAGAGCTAATAAAAGGATGGAATCTTATTGAATACCATATTACTGAAGTTTTTGAAGATTCTTCAGGAAAAATTTATCCTAAAACTACAGAGATACAACAAATTGAAAATACCCCTTCAGAAATTAACTGGTATTTTTCTTCAGAAAAGTAAGATTGTAAATTTACGCCCCCAATAGTAATCTATATGGGGGTTTTAACGTTTGTTTTATTTCATACTTTTCAACATATATAAATCATATTTCTTACGATATTAGCCATATCAGGCTATACAAACTACTAATTATTAGTTTTTTGTGTTGAAAACTTTATAAAAATATTAAACAAAGCATATTAGCAGAATGAGAATTTTTTCTAATATTTGTTGCCAATCCAATAAATAAACGGTAACACCCCCACTTAAATGAGTAAACAGGAGCCCTTGCTACGGGATAACAAAGACAGATTTGTAATATTTCCTGTGAAACACAACGATATTTGGGATGCCTATAAAGCTATTGAAGCTAATTTTTGGACTGCGGGACAAATAGATATTCAAAAAGATTTATTATCCTGGGAAGAATTAAATGGAGAGAAACGCCTGTTTCTTAATAAAGTTCTTGGTTTAATTCTTTCTGCAGAAAGAAACCTGAGCAGTTTAACCAAAAAAATTAGCAACAAGATTAATCTTCCTGAGGCTAGATCCTTTCTGGATTTACAACTGGTTATGGAAAATACACATACCGAAGCCTATAGTATGTGTTTAAATTCCTTTTTTAATACAACTCAACAGGAAAATGTTTTTAAAGACATTCAAAAAATACCTGCTACATCAGCCAGGGAAGAATGGATAAAAAAATGGTCTAACAGCAGCTCTTTTGCCGAAAAATTAGTAGCTCTAGCTACTGCAAAAAGTATTTTTTCCTATAGTAGTTTTGCTACTATTTTCTGGATAAAAAATTGCGGTTTAATACCGGGGCTTTGCTATACCTATGAGCTTATTTACCGCGATAAAGCCTTACACAGGGATTTTGCAGTTCAACTTTTTAGAGATCACCTTTTAGAAGAAATTTCAGACAAAAAAATACAGCAAATTATTGGTGAAGCTGTGGCTATAGAAAAAGAATTTATTGCTGACTTTCTTCCTTTAGATTTAATTGACCTCAAAATTAAATCTTTAACCGAATATCTTGAGTACGAAAGCAAAAGATTGTTTACCGATTTAATGCTGAATAAAAACTTAAAAGAGGAAAATATTGCTAAAGAAAATCTAGTAAATAAGAGAGCACAAGATTACTCTCAAATTAATAAAACAGATAAAGAGTTTAATAAAATCAGTAAAAAAACTGATTTGTAAAAACTGGAACTGGCGCCATGCTCCCCAATATGACGCTGTTTCAGTTTTTTTAAACTACCGCCCCCCGGTTTATTTCTCTATCCAAATTTTAAATGCTCAAGTTCAATTAAAGAATTCAGGCTAATACCTTTCAGCAAAACACGCTCAACCGGCCAATATTCATAAGCTTTTTCTATTTTTGAACCTGGATTATAAATTCAATTCTAAACAGCACTAAATTATGATGAACTGGGAGCAACTTCTTTCCTTAAAACGTTTTGGAGATACCAATAAACGCTTAAGAAAAGAGCAAAACGAAACCCGTCTTGGTTTTGAGGTAGATTACGACCGAATTATTTTTTCTTCGGCTTTTAGAAGTTTGCAGGATAAAACCCAGGTAATTCCGCTTTCCAAAACCGACTTTGTACATACCCGGCTTACGCATAGTTTAGAAGTTTCGGTAGTTGGGCGATCTTTAGGTAGACTGGCAGGGCAAAAAATTCTGGAAAAACATCCTCAACTGGAAAAAACCCATGCTTACAAAATGAACGATTTTGGTGCCATTGTGGCCGCTGCTGCCCTGGCTCACGATATTGGGAATCCCCCTTTTGGGCATTCAGGAGAAAAAGCTATTGGGGAATATTTTAGCCACGGTCATGGAAAACGTTTTAAAGATGAACTTTCTCCAAAAGAATACCAGGATCTTATAAAATTTGAAGGGAACGCCAACGGTTTTAAAATCCTTACACAAAATAAACCGGGAATCTCTGGTGGTCTCCGACTTTCTTACGCCACTTTGGGAGCTTTTATAAAATATCCTAAAGAATCTTTACCACATAAACCCTCACAAAATATAGCCGACAAGAAGTTTGGGTTTTTCCAGACAGAAAAAGAGATTTTTGAAGAGGTTGCAGGCGAATTAGGCTTAATTAAAACCGGAAAAGACGGTGATATAAGTTACTACCGCCATCCTCTCGCGTTCCTGGTGGAAGCAGCCGATGATATTTGCTATACCATTATAGATTTTGAAGACGGGATAAACCTTGGTCTAATTGATGAAGATTATGCGTTGGAATATCTTATAAAACTAGTAAAAGACAATATAAATACCGGCAAATACAATAGCCTTACAAATACTGCAGATAGGTTAAGTTACCTAAGAGCCCTGGCTATAAATACCTTAATTACCGAAGCGGTAGAAACCTTCTTAAAAAATGAAGATGCCATTCTTTCAGGAAGTTTTCATCAGGGATTGTTAGATAAGAGTAAATACGAAGCGCAAATAGACGATATTATTAAAATTAGTATTGAAAAAATCTACCAGAGTGAAGAGGTAATAAGTAAAGAAATTGCAGGGTATAAAATGCTTTCGCACCTTTTAGATACTTATACCGAAGCCTTACTTCCGTTGAAAGCCGAAGAATATTCTAATTTTAATAAACTGGTTTTAAAATCGGTTCCAAATTTAGCTTATCTCCAGGAGGAGAATTCGGTTTATAGGCGTTTATTAGAAATTTGTTCGCATACCGCTTCGTTGACTGATGGGTTTACCGTAGCTTCTTTTGAAAAATATAAAGGAATTAAATTATAAGAAAATGCCGGCTTAGACAGCCGGCATCTTTAAAATTCGTAGACGAGGCCTACGCCCAGCATTTGCTTAAACTGCACCCTGGGCCCGGTAGTTTCAAGCTCTCCATCGCCATTAATATCTTCTTTAAATTTTACATCGTCATCGTAGCGTAAATGGGAACCCACATTGGCTTTTATAAAATCGTTTACTTTTAAATTCACGTTTAACTGCCACTCCACATCAATATTCCCAAATTTATTGAGATAATCTGAATACAGGCTTAATTGATTATCCAGTTCAACATTTTCAAAGACTTCTTTTGAAAAATCACTGGTAACCAGAAAACCAAATTCAGTTCTTACATTTTCTCCTTTTTCAACAATATTTCCCAGCGTATCTCTCACTGCTCCCGTAACACCAAACATCCCTTCGTTAGCCAATCTTTGGTCAAGAACAAAAGTAGATTTTTGCGTTACCGGTGAAATATATACTTTAAGATCTTCTACAGGATCTGAATACTCTGTACCAATACCCAGAAATAAATAACCCGGAGCCATAAATTTGGAAATAGGACTATCGGTATCAGGATATTTATATCCATTGGTAAACTGTGTATTAAAGTTGAATTTTGCCGAATAGAACCAATTGGAAACCGAATCTTTTCTATAACCAAAAGAAGAATTTAAACGTAACTCATCTTCTGTTTTTCTAAGTTTCTGGCCCTCCTGGGAGTTTATACCATAGCGCACCGTGGCCCGGTTTCGCCAATTAAGATCATCTTTTTTATAATTGCGCTCTAAATTACCGTGAACCAGAGCAGAAATTGAATTATTTCCACCGGCATTCCAGTTAATAAAAGCAACCTCGTTTAAGTTTACCCCAACTTCATTCTTTTCTGTCCAAAACGTTACTATTACAGAATCTACTTCGGTGGTATCCTGTACCACTTTAATAGAATCTGAAGGTTTTATAGTATCGTTATAAATGTCAAAATAATAATCTGAAATTGAATTGTTGGCGGTGGTGGTTAAGTAAACGAAGCAAGCTACAAGACATAAGACTTTGGTTTTCATTAGTTAATTTAGATTTTTCGGAATGGCAAAATTAAAGATTTTGAAGAAGAGACACTACTTCTTCCCTAATATATTCAACGCTAATTTTCGCAATTTCTTGTAATTCGTCTATATTTCCTTGCTCAATAAAATTATCTGGCAAACCTAAATTCCTAATTTTAGCTTTATAATCGTGTTTTGCTGCAAATTCTAAAATCGCACTACCAAAGCCGCCTACCACAGTTCCATCTTCAATAGTAATAAAGGCTTCGTATTTCCTAAAAAGAACGTGCAATAATTCTTCATCTAGCGGTTTTACAAAGCGCATATCAAAATGCCCGATTTTTTCTGTTTTTATACTTTCTATGGCTTTGGCTGCATTCTGCGCCATATTTCCAATACTTAAAACAGCAATTTTATCACCTTCTTTAAGGCTCCTGGCTTTTCCAATTGTTATTTTCTCAAAAGGAGTTTCCCAGTTTGTTTTAACGCCCCTACCTCGTGGGTATCTTATGGCCATTGGAAGTTTTAAATCTAGCTGAGCGGTATAAAGTAGGTTTCTAAGCTCTGTTTCATCACTGGGCGCGGCAATTATAATATTTGGAATACATCTTAAATAAGCGATATCAAAAACGCCATGATGTGTTGCCCCATCTTCCCCAACCAGTCCTGCCCTATCCAGGCAAAAAACTACCGGCAGTTTCTGAATGGCAACATCGTGAATAACCTGGTCGTAGGCGCGCTGTAAAAAAGTAGAGTAAATAGCGCAAAAAACTTTAAAACCCTGGGTAGCCATCCCTGCAGATAGTGTTACCGCGTGTTGTTCGGCTATGCCAACATCAAAGGCCCTTTCTGGAAAAGCCTGCATCATAAATTTTAAAGAACTTCCTGTAGGCATGGCAGGAGTAATTCCTATAATTTTTTCGTTCTTTTTTGCTAATTCTACCAAAGTGAGACCAAAAACATCCTGGTATTTTAAAGGAAGCCCTGCCGTATCGTATGGTAAAAGCTCCCCGGTGTCTGGTCTAAATTTCCCGGGTGCGTGATATTTTACCTGGTCTTCTTCAGCCTTTTTTAAACCTTTACCCTTAGTAGTAATTACGTGAAGGAATTTGGGACCTTCAATTTGTTTCATTTGTTTAAAAACTTCAAGCAATCCAGCAATATCGTGTCCATCTACCGGCCCAAAATATTTAAAATTAAGCGCTTCAATAATATTACTTTGTTTTGGCTTGTAACCTACCCGCGCTTTGGTTAAGTATTGTTTTAAAGCTCCAACGCTGGGGTCTATTCCAATTGCGTTATCGTTGAGCACCACCAGTAAATTTGCTTTTGTTACTCCCGCATGATTTAAACCTTCAAAAGCCATCCCGCTGGCAATAGAAGCATCTCCCACCACAGCAATATGGTGTTTTTTAAATTCACCTTTAAGGTTTGAAGCTATAGCCATTCCCAGGGCCGCAGAGATCGCGGTAGAAGAATGCCCAACCCCAAAAGTATCATATTCGCTTTCTTCCCGCTTTGGGAATCCGCTAATACCGTTTAATCTTCTGTTAGTATGAAAAATCTCACGTCTACCCGTTAAAATTTTATGCCCGTAAGCCTGGTGACCTACATCCCAAACCAATAAATCTTTAGGAGTATTAAATACATAATGCAGGGCAACCGTTAATTCTACCACGCCAAGACTGGCTCCAAGGTGGCCTTCTTTAGTTGCAACTATATCTATTATAAATTTCCTGAGTGCTGCTGAAACTTCCTGTAACTTTTCAGCCGGGAGCTTCCTCAGGTCTTCAGGAGAGTTTATATCTTCTAAAATATTAAGATTCATAGTACGCAAAGTTAAGCTATGAAAAGTTATTTCTTACAAGGATTTCTTCAGAAGCTAATTTTATAATTTTTATCTTTCCGCAGAAAAGATTATTTACATGTTGCAGCCCTTTGATGATGAATATTTTATGAAAAAAGCACTGGAAGAAGCCCAAAAGGCTTTTGAAAGGTGCGAAATTCCTGTTGGGGTTGTAGTTGTAATAAATAACCAGATTATAGCTCGCGGACATAATTTAACCGAAACCCTCAACGATGTTACCGCGCATGCCGAAATGCAGGCAATAACCGCTGCTGCAAGTTTTTTGGGCGGGAAATATTTAAAAGATTGCACCATGTACGTAAGCTTGGAACCTTGCCAAATGTGCGCCGGTGCTTTATATTGGAGCCAAATTTCAAAACTTATTTTCGCTGCGGAAGATGAGCAACGCGGCTACCGAAAAACCGGGGTAAAGCTACATCCAAAAACCCAGGTAAAATCTGGTATTCTTGCAGATGAAGCTTCGGCATTATTAAAGCGTTTTTTTATTGAGAAACGAAATTTGAATTAATTCCTTGCTTAACCAAAGTTAAAGACTTGCTAAAGACAAGTGTTATAATGCGTTAAAAGCTATTGTTAAGTGGCTTTTTTTCCAAAAATTTGAAGTTTGTTCAAATTAAAATTGTTAACGCATCTATGGGGAATATTAATACCATTTATAAATTCGTCTTTTTATTTATAGCTTCAGTTATCTCGGCAACCGCACAGGTTTCTCCAGGTGCCGAAGAGCATAAAACTCTGGAACACACCTTTTATGTTGCCGGTAATATTGGAAATGATCTTACAGGTGAAGGTCTAAAAATCCTAAATACCATTGTAGAGGCTTCAAAAAATGACGATAATGCTTCCTTATTAATTCCTGGAAATTTTCTTCCGCAGAAAGGATATGAAAAAGAAGGGGAACGCGAGAACCAACAGGAATTCTTAAAAAAGAACCTTTTAGATGCGGTTCAGGAATTTAACGGTAAAGTTATATTTACTCCAGGCCGTAACGAATGGACCAAAGGTGGACAAAATAGAATAGATGATCTGGAGTCTTTTCTTCAGGATAATCAATCTAACATAGAAGTTTGGCCAGATGATGGTTGCCCAATTGAACAGGAAGATATTACCGATGATCTAATTCTTATTACCGTAGATACCCAGTGGTATTTAGAAGATTGGGACGAGCATCCCAATATGAATTCTAAATGCGATATAAAAACAAGAGAACGCTTTTTTGCTGAATTTAAAGATGATATAAAAGATGCCCATGGTAAGACCATTTTGGTGTCTCTACAGCATCCGGTAATGAGTAATTCAAAAAGATCCTTCTTTGAAAAAATTGGAGGTTTTTCAGCCCAGGATTATCAAAGCAAAGAACAGAGTTATTTAAGAGGCCGCCTGGAGACCCTTGCCAGCCAGTTTGATAATGTAATTTTTATTTCAGGGCTGGACAGAAATCTTCAATATTTGGAAGATGATGGCATTCCGCAAATAATAAGCGGAAGCACGGGAAAACCCCAAAAACTTAGTATTAGAAAAGAAAACGAGCATTTTGGAAGCAACAAAAGCGGTTATGCTAAAATAAAAGCCTATAAAAATAATGAAACGCTTATTGAATTTTTCAGCATTGAAAATTCAGATCAGCCCATTTTTAGCAAAACGCTTAAAAGCGACGAACTAAACTGGAACGAGATTAATTTTAAAACTAAAGAACAAATTGGTGACACCGTAAGCGCTTCTATATATACCGAAGAAGAAACCGATAAATCTGGCCTTTATAAAAGCCTAATTGGTGATTTTTATAGAGAAGTGTATAGTAAAAAAATAAAAGCACCCGTGCTGTTCCTGGACACCCTGGAAGGGAACCTGCAACCTTTAAAAGAAGGCGGTGGTATGCAATCCCGCTCCCTTAGGTTTATTGCCGATGATAAAAATGAATTTACTATTCGTGCATTAAGAAAAAGCGCTACCCGGTTTTTACAGGCCACCACCATTAAAGACCATTATATTAAAGATTATATTGAAAATACCGTGGCCCAACGCTATGCGATGGATCTTTTTACCAGTGCACACCCTTACGCCCGCTACTCCTTAAAACACATTAATGATTTACTGGATATTTATGCGGGAAAACCGGAAATCTTCTATATTCCTAAACAAAAAGCCTTAGGACTTAATAATGATGAATATGGCGATGAACTTTACATGTTTGAAGCCCACGTAGGAGATGAAAATAAAGAATTTGAAAGATTTGGTTCGCCCGAAGATATTATAAGTACTCGCGATCTTCTTGAGGAAATGAGAAAATCTAAAAATATCAGGACAGATGAGAAAGAATTTATAAAAAACAGGCTGGTAGATATGTTAATTGGCGACTGGGACAGGCACTTCGATCAATGGCGATGGGCATTACACACCCAGGAAGATAGTACAAAACTCTACAAACCTATACCCCGTGACCGCGATTTTGCCTTTCCAAATTATGATGGCTTTATTCCAGACCTGGTAAAATTAGGATTGCCCCTGGTTAGAAAAATGGAAACTTACGATGCCAATGTAGATAATGTAAAATGGTTTAATTTATCGGGTTACCCTTTAGACCAGCGCTTATTAAAAACCTTAACCTGGGAAGACTGGAAAGAACAGGTAGAGTTTATTCAATCCCGACTTAGCGATAATGAAATTGAGACTGCTTTTAAAGCTTTACCAGAAGAAGCTCAGGATGAAACTATTGAAGACATTAAAAGTAGCCTAAAAGCGAGAAGAGATAATTTAGAAGATATTGCCAAACGCTATTATAATTATTTGCAGGAGTTTCAAATTCTCACAGGAACCGAAGAAGATGATACTTTTAGCATTGAAAGAAAAGACAATGGTCTTACCGAGATTATAATGATTAATGAAGACGGAAAAGAAGTCTTTAGAAACACTTATAATTCAGAAATTACCGATGAAATTTGGATCTATGGATTTGATGGCGACGATACCTTTAAAACTTTAGGAAAAGGAAATAATCCTGTAGAAATTAAAGTAGTAGGTGGAGAAGAGAACGATATCTACGATTTTCAGAATACTAGAAAAATTAAATTATTCGATCATAAAAGCAAAGAAAACACGATCATCAATTCTGCTTCCAGAAAATGGTTGGTAGACGATTACGAGATAAACACTTTTAACCCCGATAAACGAAAAAGAAGTGAAAATAAAATTATGCCGCAAGTAGATTATAATGGCGACGAAGGGCTTTCTTTAGGAATTAAAGACACTTACACCACTTACGGGCTCACCAATAATCCATTTAATACACAACATACTTTTGATGCTGCTTATTATTTTGCCACTAACGGTTTTGAAGTAGGATATCAGGGAGAATTTGCACATATTTTCTATAACTGGAACCTGGGAATTTCAGCTCGCTATACCAGTCCTAATTTTGCTGTAAATTATTTTGGAGAAGGTATAAATTCCGAAAATCAACGTGATACCTTTGAAAGAGATTACAACCGGGTTCGTATTGAGCAATGGGAAATTGCACCTTCCCTAATTTGGCGTGGAAACTCCGGCGGAAGCTTCTATGCAAAGCCAATGCTACAATCTAGAGAAGTATCTTATGATGAAGAACGATTTATAGCAGATGCCTTTTCTGAAGAAAATGATCTTTTTAACCAACAACTTTATGCCGGTGGGGAATTAAATTATCATTATGAAAACCGGGATAACCCTGCATATCCATCCCGCGGATTTGAAGCTGATATCACCACAGGATATAAAACCAATATTGACGGTCACAACAACGAATTTGCTTATGTAAGTCCGTGGCTGGCTATAGATTATCCGTTGCACGAAAGCGGAATTGCGGTTTTAGCTACCAAAGTTGGTGGTAAAGCCATCTTTGGTGATAATTATGAATATTATGATGGTGCTATCCTTGGTGGAAATGAAAATTTGAGGGCCTATCGTTGGGAACGTTTCAACGGGAAACAATCTTTCTACCACTCTACCGATCTTAGAGTTGGAATAAGCCGATTCAAAACTAATTTTATTCCCCTGCAAATTGGAGTAAGTGCCGGCTTTGATTACGGCCGGATATGGGCAGAAGATTCAACTTCAGATAAATGGCGAAACAACTATGGCGGCTCAATCTGGATTAATGGCTTTAATGCTTTTACCGCGAACACAGGCTATTATTACGGTGACGATGGCGGAAGATTAACCTTTACTTTTGGTTTTAAATTCTAAATTCCCGTGTTGAAATCCACACACTTGTGGAACATTACTGTAGAAGTTCACAGTATTCAAATTTGAAAGTATTGTTAACTTGAAAACATTTTGCCACAAAAGACTTAAATTCAGTTAATTATTAGCTTAAAACTTAAGGCTATCCTAATTATAAATTTTAGGTAAGAAAATTGGTTTAACAGGGATAAATAGATTTAAAAATGTCCCCAGATATAAACCTAATTCATAACCTATTGCAGGCGGTAATGCTTATTCCGTTTTTGCACCTGGTGAACCAGTATATTTTTAAAAAGATTAGTGAAAAACACGATTTTTTCTCAGCAAACCTGATGAATAAATTGTTCTATTATCATCTATTCTTTGCCGGTATTTATTACACCTATGCGTTTTTTAATCCTTCAGATTCAAAGCGATATTTTAGTGTGCCGGGAAAAGAAGGTAAAACCTGGAGCGGATTTTTAGAAACAGGTACCTCTTTTATAGATTTTCTATCTTATCCATTTATAAATTTCTTCGGCTTTAGCTACGAAATGATGATGTTGCTTTTTAGCTGGGTTGGTTTTATGGGCTTTGTGTATGCTTACCTATTTTTTAAAGAAAACATAGCTATAAATATTAAGATCTTTAAGAAAATTGATTTCTTGGTTTTAATTCTTTTTCTACCAAATATGCACTTCTGGACAGCATCTTTAGGCAAAGGAGCACCTATTTTTCTGGGCTTAATGTTATTTGCTTATGCCCTTAGAAAACCACAAAACAGAATTTATAGTTTAAGTTTGGGCTCTTTACTGGTTTTTGCCATAAGGCCGCATATGTTTTTGCTATTGGCAGGAGCAGGACTGCTAAGTATATTTATCAATAAAAACCAGATTAGTTTAAAACAAAAAGCAATTTTTGTGGGCGCTATAACTGGTGTTCTCTTGCTTTTTCATAAACAAATTCTGGATGTGGTAAACCTTGGGAATTCTCAAAACCTAGTTGCCGATTTTCTTTCTTTTACTGAAAATCGTTCTAATAGCCTGGATAATGCCACTTCGGGTGTGCCAATGACAGATTATTCACTTCTCGAGAAATTCTTTACTTTCTGGTTTAGGCCACTATTTTTTGATGCTCCCGGAATTCTTGGAGTTATAGTTTCTATAGAGAATTTAATCTATTTATTATTGTTCGGAAAATTATTTAAAAAGAGTTTTTTCGGCTTTTTAAAAACGGCGCCGGGCCATGTAAAACTAAGCCTGATCTTATTTTTCACCACGTCTTTTGCAATGACATTTGTAATGTCTAATCTTGGAATAATCCTTAGGCAAAAATCAATGATTATGTATTTCCTGTTCTTTGTGATCTACTATTTTCTGGCTTACGAAAAAGACACTGTTTTTAGGTTAAAACAGGAGGTGACTGGTAGGCAGCATTTGCAAAAAGCTGCCTAATTTTGGTGATCTAGATGAAATTACTTCCAGAATTCATCTTCCCACACGCCGCAAGTGATTTCTTTGTCGTGGTGTTGTTGAATTTCCTGAAGTTCTTCTGCTGAAGCTTCTTCCTGGATTTTATTAAAAAGCACCCGTTCTTCAAACCTAATATGGCCTTCCAGGTCGTTTTTAATCATTTCTAAGGCAAGGGAGATATCAGTATTTTGGCAGAATAATGATTCCAGATGTTCGTGTTCTTCCAGGGCCTGTTTTACCAGTACATTTTTAGCACCTAAAACCGGAAAAACATATTTTTCTTCAATCTGAAAATGTTCCCGTAACTGGTTTTCCCAAAACCAATCGGTATATTTTTTTATGCGTTGCGGTTCCACGCCGGTTTCAAAACCTTTTCTAATTTTCCAGCATAGCAAAAGCCCCTGGTGATGTTCTCTACTCAAAGGTTGAATAGCCTTAAGTCTTTTTATCGGATTAGTCTTTGGCGGTACCATAATTAAAATTGTTGATTCCTATATAAAATAAGAAATCTAAATCTGTTTTACTCGATATTCGAGATTAATTCCTCTTATTGCCGATTATTATCTCCCAAAAGTATTTTATTGCAATTCTAATAATCAAACCAATAACAAGCCGATTATATAAACAAGGCTTCCCACCAACATCATTACCAGCGTATAGGGAAGGATTTCCCGGGCTTTTAGTTTGGTAATGGCAAGTAATGGCAACGCCCAGAAAGGTTGCAGCATATTGGTAATCTGGTCTCCATAGGCCAAAGCCATCACAGCTTTGTTAAGCGGCACCCCAAGTCTTAAAGCACTTTCTAAAATTATTGGGCCCTGTACCGCCCATTGCCCGCCGCCACTGGGAACAAAAATATTTACCAGGCCTGCGCTGAAGAAACTGTAAACCGGCAGACTAACATCGGTTGCGATACTTACAAAAACCCCAGAAATATCACTCACCAAACCCGTTTCCCGCATTATGCCCATTATCCCAAAATACAAAGGAAACTGAATTAAAATAGCCGCCGCTCCCCCAATGGCTTCTTCTAAAGCTTTTAAAAATGAAGCAAAAGACTCGTGTAACAAAATACACAAGCAAAGCATTAGAAAATTCAGCATATTAGGCGTAAGGTTTCCTGCGGAAATTTCATCAGAATAACTGGCGAAAAAAGCTACTAGGAGAAGAAATCCAAAAATCAATCTTAGTGATTTTGAATGATCCAGTTTTTCAGCACCGGTGATTTTTGCGATATGATCTGTTTTCATTTTAGCTTCAATTTTCACCGTTTTCGTTCCACTGATCCTGGAAAGTAAATACAGCGTAAGCGGAATTAACACTAATAAAGTTCCGAAAATCAATAAATTCCAGGAAGAAAAAATTGTACTTGTGGTAGGAAGACTATTGGGTAGTTGTGAAAGGAATTCCCCACCTGCTCCCGGAAAGAGACTGGCTAAATGACCTTCTTCAGCGGCTTTTAATGGCGCGCTACCACTCATTCCTCCGTGCCAAACCATTAAACCTACATAACCGGCGGCTCCAATTAATGGATAATTAATTTTGAAGCCTCTATTGGAAGCTGCTTCGGCAACTTTCCTCGCCATTATTGCTCCAAAGATCAATCCCAGTCCCCAGTTAAAAAATGCAACTAACATTGTTGAAACCGAAACAATAATTACTGCGCTCGCGTTTCCGGTCACTATTTTAGTTAACTGACTCGTTAGCCAGGAAACAGGTTTGCTTAGTACTAAGATGTGTCCCAAAACCAAAATGAGCATCATTTGCACCATAAAGACAATAAGCGCGGGATCCCACATCCCGGTTTGCCAAAAATCGAGGATTTGAATTGCAGAATTAGTATTGGTTTCTCCCGTAAAGAAGAACGCGACAAAAAGTGTGATTAACGTAAGTAGCACCGCTAAAGTAAAGGGTGCTGGTATAAGTTTTTTAAAAGTGTTTTCTATGAAATTGCTAAGGTTCAAATTTTAATATTAAACGTGCTGATCTACCAAAAATTGAATTTATTATTCGATTAATTTTCCTACTAAAAATCCCATCCTAAAGTAGGGTTTGGATGGGTATTATCTATTAACACTGCTTAAAACTATAAATTATTTATTAATTTCTTATGAAATGCAGTTTTTAATTGAAAAGCTTTTGATTAGATAGCTCCCAAAAGAAAACCCCCGCCGAATTGACGAGGGTTTCTTGTTATTGAATCATTTGCAGTATACAATCTACACTATACATTTTTTGACCTACAGTTTCTCTAAATCTTTTACTTCATCCTTACTGGCTTCCATAATGCTTATCGCATAACCGCCACCGGGAGCAGATTTTTGTGAAAGCTCAGACTTACTGTTCACTCGATATTTTTTGATCTCATAAGCCTGCGGATTATCTTTATAGTGCGCATCTTCAGCATCGGCATAGACAGTCGCGATATAGGTTTTGCCTTTTTCAAGGAAATCGAATTCAATTTCTGAAGTTCTTGGGGTAAGTCCGTTTACATTACCTACAAACCAGTTATTTCCATCTTTTTCTTTTCGGGCAATAGTGATATAATCTCCCGGCTCGGCTTCCAGGTAAACACTTTTCTCCCAATCTATCGCTACATCTTTTATAAACTGAAATGCATCCATAAACTGCTCGTAATGCTTAGGCAAATCGGCTGCCATTTGTAAAGGCGAATACATCGTTACATACAAAGCTAATTGATTTGCCAGCGTGCTGTTTACGTGAGAATTATTATCTGGATTCAGTTTACTGATATCCATTTCAAAAATTCCGGGTGTGTAATCCATTGGCCCGCCAATTAAACGTGTAAAAGGTAAAACAGTCACGTGATTTGGTTTATTTCCGCCGAAGGCCTGATATTCAGTTCCACGAGCCGATTCGTTGGCGATAAGGTTTGGCCAGGTTCTGGCAATTCCGGTTGGTCTAACCGCTTCGTGCGCGTTGATCATAATCTCATATTCCGCAGCCTTTTCAAGCGCATATTGATAGTGATTAACAATCCACTGGCTATAATGATTTTCACCTCTCGGAAGTATATCACCTACATAACCGGTTTTAACCGCGTTGTAATTATTGGCTTTCATAAACTGGTAAGCCGTATCTAAATGCCTTTCGTAATTTCTAACCGAAGCCGAAGTTTCGTGGTGCATAATCATTTCCACGTCTTTACTTTTGGCGTATTCCCTAATTTCATCTACATCAAAATCTGGGTATGGCGTGACAAAATCGAATACATAATCTTTAGAATTTCCAAACCAATCTTCCCAACCTACATTCCAGCCTTCAACCAGCAACCCATCAAAACCGTGTTCTGATGCGAAATCAATATAGTATTTTACATTTTCAGTAGTTGCAGCGTGAGTACTATTCGGTTCAGCGGCTTCAAAATCGGTTTCACCTAGTTTTACTGCAGCAAATTCATCGGTATAATCCCACGAGCTCATTCCTGTGATCATTTCCCACCAAACACCCATATATTTCATTGGCTTAATCCAGGAAGTATCTTCAATCTTACTGGGTTCATTTAGGTTATAAGTGATTCTTGAAGAAAGGATATCTTTAGCTTCATCACTTACAATTATAGTTCTCCATGGCGTTTTTCCGGGAGCGATCATATAGGCTTTATCTCCATTTACATCTGGTGTCAACCAGGATTCAAAAACCATAGTTTCATCATCCAGGTTTAAGTGCATTGCAGGGTAATCCAGTAAAGCGGCTTCATGTAAATTAATATACAGGCCGTCTTCGGTTTTAAGCATCAAAGAAGTTTGCACTCCTGTGGGTGAGAATGATTTTTGAGAAACATTGGCGGTTACCGCCTCTGCCATCAAGCCTCTTATTTCTGAAAGTTTACTTTCGGTATAATCGTATTCCTGGGTATCATAATCGCCGGCGATCCAAAAAGCGGTGTGATCTCCGGTCATAGCGAATTCAGTTTTTTCATCTGAAATCACAAAATGCCCTAGATTAGATTCCTGCGGAAATTCATATCTAAACCCGAGTCCGTCGTTGAATAAACGAAAGCGCAAAACCAATTTACGCTCTGAATCTTCCTGATCTAGATGTACAACAAGTTCATTATAATGATTTTCAATCTCACTTTCTTCACCCCAAACCGGTGTCCAGGTTTCATCAAAAGTAGATTCTTCGGTATTTTCTATGCTAAAATTTGAGGTGAGAGCCTGTTCTTCATTTTTTAATTCTACTCCCAGTTTACTGGTTTTTACTACAGTTTTACCTTCAAACTCCAGGCTATAAACCGGAGTACCATCTTCCTGAAGAGAGAAATTCATCTCCAGGTTTCCGTTAGGTGATTCCAGTTTTTGGGCTTGCAAACTACCAAAAACAACCAGGCAAAAGAGGCCTAATATTAATCGACTTTTCATAAATTCTACTTTAATATGTGTGAATCTACAAAAGTACGGTTTTAAGGAGTTTTGGGAAATAAA
>NZ_CAXAVR010000022.1:0-33788 GCF_963972535.1 uncultured Salegentibacter sp. | reverse complement strand
CTTTTTAAAGCTTCATCTAAATGCTTCTCGGTTTTCCAGCCCAACTCTTCATTGGCTTTTTGGGTATCGGCGTAGGCTGCAACAATATCACCTTCTCTTCTACCTACAATTTTATAAGGTAATTTTTCTCCGGTAGAACGTTCAAAAGAATTAATCACTTCTAAAACCGAACTTCCTTTTCCTGTTCCCAGGTTAAAAACTTCAAAATTGCTCTTTTCTTTATTTTGCTGAAGTCGCTCTAAAGCTACCACGTGAGCTTTAGCAAGATCCATCACGTGAATATAATCTCTAATGCAAGTTCCATCTGGTGTGGGATAATCATCTCCGAATACCGAAAGTTCTTTTCTCTTTCCAATTGCGGTTTGCGTAATAAAAGGAATTAGATTTTGGGGCGTACCAATGGGTAATTCTCCAATTTCAGCAGAAGGGTGAGCGCCTATGGGATTAAAATATCTAAGGGAAATCGCTTTAAAATTCTTATTTATTTTAGCCGTATCAGTAATAATCTCCTCTCCTATTTGCTTGGTATTTCCGTAAGGAGATTCTGCTTTTTTAACGGGAGCGTTTTCGGTAATTGGCAAACTATCGGCCTGGCCGTAAACGGTACAGGAAGAACTAAAAATAAAATATGCGTTTGCTTTTACTTGAAGTTCCTGTAGTAAATAAATTAAACTAGCCAGGTTATTTTCGTAATATAATAGCGGGTTTTCAACACTTTCTCCTACCGCTTTTGAAGCTGCAAAATGAATAACCCCCTCTATATCGGGATATTTTTCAAAAAACTCTTTTACCTGGTTTTTATTTCGAAGATCTAAATTTTCAAAAATCGGAGTTTTTTGAGTGATTTTGGTAATTCCTCCAAGTACATCTATAGAAGAGTTTGAAAGATTATCTATAATTACTACTTCGTAACCTTGTTCCTGAAGCGCGACAACCGTGTGAGAACCTATAAATCCGAGTCCGCCGGTTACCAATATTTTTGAGCTCATTTCTTTTATTTTAATTAAGACGCAAATTAATAAAAATGAAATTGCTAAACCTTCCCCTTAAATATTAATTCCCTGCTAAATATTTCAAGGAAATGTCTATTCTAAATTACCAGATTCTCTATAAAACCTATCTTTGCAATCTAAAATTTAAACTATGCCCCTGGAAAAGCAAAAAACGGTCTTTAAATATGTAAGCATCCTGGAAGGACTTTCATTTTTACTATTATTATTTATAGCCATGCCCCTAAAATATATTTGGGAAATGCCACAAATGGTGCAACAAGTTGGGATGGCTCACGGTGTTCTTTTTATCGCCTATGTTATGGGTGCCATCTGGCTTTTTAAACCTCTAAACTGGAATTTTAAAGAGTTATTAATAATACTTGGTTGCTCCCTGGTGCCTTTTGGACCATTTTACGTAGAAAAAAAATACCTTTAAACTATGAATATAGAGGAAGGATTTAAAAATCTTATTTGTCTTTTTGAAACTTTTCTAATAGATCAGGGGGTGAATCCAACACTCGCGCTGTATCTTAATCTACTGCTAAATATCCTGGTATTAATCCTGATAATTATAGGAGTAAATTACCTGATTAAAACTTTTGTGATTGAAGCTTTTAAAAGTTTTAGTAATAAGACAAGAACTACTTTTGACGATTTTTTAATTAAAACTAATTTCCCAAAATATATTGGGCAAATTCTTCCTCTATTTATAATTTACCTTACCGTTCCTTATATTCTGGTAGATTTTCCGCTGGCTATAAAGGCTTTTTATTTCCTGATAGATGTCTATATCATTTTTCTTATTGTATGGATAATTAGAAGCATTTTACGCACTACCAAGAGCTACCTAAGAACCTTAGAATCTTTTAAAGATAAACCGGTAGAAAGTTACATTCAGGTAGTAATGATTATCGTTTGGCTGTTCGCCTTTATCTTTATTATTGCTGAAATTACCGGGAAAGATGTAATTAATTTTATAATCTCCCTGGGTGCTGCTTCAGCAATTTTGCTGTTAATTTTTAAAGATACCATCTTAGGTTTTGTCGCTTCCATTCAGGTTACTGTAAACGATATTGTAAGAATTGGCGATTGGATTACCTTTAGTAAATACGGCGCCGATGGTACCGTGACCGAAATTACCCTGGCAACCGTTAGGGTACAGAATTTTGACAATACCTTTACCTCTATTCCCACCTATAGTTTGATTTCTGAATCTTTTCAGAATTGGCGCGGAATGCAAGAATCTCCCGGGAGAAGAATTAAACGTTCGGTTTTTATAAAACAGAATTCGGTTAAATTTATTACTCCTGAAGAATTTGAAAAGTATAAGAACATACAACTTATTTCTACCTATCTGGAAGACCGGCAAAATGAGATTAACGCTTATAATACTACTAACGAAATAGACAGAAACCTGCCGTTAAACGGAAGAAACCAAACTAACCTGGGTATTTTTAGAAAATATATTGATACTTATTTAAACAACCACTCGGCTGTACATAAAGAAATGTATATTATTGTAAGGCACTTGCAGCCTACCGAGCATGGGATACCCTTAGAAGTATTATGTTTTAGCCGCGATAAACGCTGGGAGAATTTTGAATATATCACCGCCGATATTTTTGACCACATAATTGCTGCCGTTTCATACTTTGATCTTCAGTTATTCGAAGCACCTTCCGGCGATGACATTAGGGATTATTTTAATAAGACGAATTTAGAAAACCCTCCAGATAAAAATTCGTAAATTTTTCCGACGAAATTTAAGTTGAAAAGCTTGAATCAGGCTAATTTTTATTATCCTAAACCTAGATTGGAAGTGGATAAAAATTATCTTTTAGCCACCAAACAAAAACAAATATGACTTTAAAAGGTTTTCTTCAGGGTTTTGGAATTATCGCGGTTGTAATGACCCTAGTTCCTTTAATCGCCGCAGATTTCTGGTGGATTCGTATTTTTGATTATTTGCACATACAATTAACGCTTCTCACCCTCACGGCAATTGCAGCATATTTTATAAGGTTTGATATAAAAAGAGCCGAAGATTATATTTTTATGGTTGTTTTACTGGCTTGTTTTATTTTCCAGGTTGTAAAGATATATCCCTATTTTCCGCATAAAAAATATGAAGTTGGCCAGGCTTCAGAAGAGAATTTCAGTAATAAATTTAGCCTCTATACTGCAAATGTTCTTCAGAAAAATGAAAATCCTGACCTGGTTGTAGCCGATATTAAAAAGCAAAACCCAGATATTTTATTATTTACTGAAACCAATACCCGCTGGAAAAACGATCTTGCTGCAGTAACCAATTCTTATCCTTATAAAGTTGAAGTTCCTTTAGACAATACTTACGGGATGTTATTCTATTCCCGGTTAGAACTTAAAAATCCTGAAATAAGTTTTTTAGTAGACGATAGCATACCTTCCATCCATAGTATTTTAAAATTACGCTCTGGGGAAGAAGTGATGTTTCACGCCATACACCCTACGCCACCAATGCCGCAGCATAATCCTTCTTCTTCAGACAGGGATGCCGAAATGATGAAAATTGCATTTATGGTAAAAGATTCTAAGTTGCCGGTAATAGTAGCGGGAGATTTTAATGATGTGGCCTGGTCTTCTACCACGGCACTTTTTCAAAATGTTGGTGGTCTACTAAACACCAGGATTGGCCGTGGCTTTTATAATACTTTTGATGCTTCCAGTTTTATTATGCGATGGTCTTTAGATCACGTATTTGTCACTGAAGAATTTAGGGTTGCCGATTTTAAACTGGGAAGTTCTATAGATTCAGATCACTTACCTCTTTATATAGAACTTAACCTTGAGCCTGAAAAAGCTGAAGAACAAAAGCCCGGGCCTGCAACTAAAGAGGAAATTAAATCTGCCCGCGAACAAATAAAAGCAGAACAAGAAGCTAAAGGAAATAATTAACAAAGACTAAAGCTCTTTCTTGTTTTCACTTCAAATTTCCATTTAGTGCACATATTTCTCACTCTTTAAGTAATTCTTTACTAGAATTCTTAAATAAAACCCAAAGTAAGTTTATGCATTAGTTTTCCTTAGTTTTCTTTCTAAATTTAAATATTGTTTAGCCACATTATAGCTCTTATTTAGCTAATACACAGTGGTTTTATCTTAATAAAATTCAATAGAAAACTTTAGAAAAACTTAGAATGCTGAATATATCTGAATTATCGGAGAAATCAATTAAACAAATTTTAACAATCCTTGAAGAAGATGGCAAAATAAGTGCTTCACTTCCGGGGGCTGGTTTAATTCATATAGAAGATAATTTACCCTACCTGGTTGTTTATAGAAAAAGAGAAGACGATCCCGGCACCGAAAGAATAATTATTAGTGAAGCATCTTACCTTTTAATTGGAAATAAGTTTTTTGAAGCTTACCAAAGATTAATCTATGCCCTGGCCGATAAGCTTTCTTCAGATTTTAAATCTTACATGGTTTTTGAGATCTATACGGGAGAACCCAATAATTGTTTTACCATTAAAGCCCCTGCGCAAAAGCTACCAAGTTCTGTAAAAGTATTAGAAAAAGAACTTAACAGTATAAACGATATATTTTCGGGACTTTATTTAAAAGCCGAAATAAAAGATACTCCCCATCGTCAACGCGAAGGAGACGAGGATATTTTAAGTATAGATGAGGCAAAGAAATCTGGCGCAGTAATCGTAGGGCTAGAAATTCCTCCCGTTTTTCGGAACGAAAATAATGAAGTTTACCCCGTTTTTTTAAGGCAATTTAAAGATTACCTAATTACGTGTATACATAAAGCATTATTTGATTATGTGCGGGTGCAAACTTCCAGTGGGGTGGGCAGTTATCTTGCCCTGGGTAGAAAACATTTAAAGGAAAAAGTCTTTGAAATTGATAAAGCCCTCGCTAAAATAGAACGCTCTTACCAGTTTTTATGGTTGGTTTCTCCCGCCAATATTCAGGATATAAAACAAACCTTTTTTGAAAGTAATTATGAGAAGGTTTTAGATTATCACTATAGATTGCTTCCCATAGACCCAGATCTTTTAAAAAGAGAACTTTATAACCTTAAAGTTGAAGAAATAGACGATCCTGCGATGTCCCATATTTTTAGGGAGAAACGTGAAGAACTGGATCAACAAATCACGATGTTAAGTGAACGGGGCACCTCTAATTTCTTTTATAACAGTATTAGACTTTATAAAGGTTTAGACTCTAAATTAAGTCAGGAAGCAGGTCAAATACTTAGGGAAGTAGACGAAGTAGCCGAAGAAGAAGATGCTGAATTTATTGATGCAAAAGGCTTTAGTAGCTTAGCCCGCCGGGAGTTTGATTATTTTGCTGAACAGGATGAAAATTTTAAAAGTAAGGTTCACATTCGTAAAGATGTGAATATTATGATGGTGAATAAAGGCGAACTTTATATCCCTGCAGATTATAGAATGAATAAAACCGAAGCCACGGCCCTTATTCAACACGAGGTGGGAACACACGTTTTAACCTATTATAATGGTACACGACAACCTTTAGAATTATTAAGCAGTGGCCTCGCAGATTACGATCCGCTTCAGGAAGGACTTGCAGTAATGTCAGAATTTTTAGTAGACGGGCTTACCGGAAATAGATTAAGAACTTTAGCCGGAAGGGTAATTGCTGGTTCGGCATTAATGGAGGGCGCTGAGTTTCCGCAGTTGTTCCGTTTATTAAAAATGGATTATGGATTTACCGCCGAAAGAGCTTTTAATATTACTTCCAGGATTATGCAGGGCGGCGGATTTCTAAAAGATATAATTTATTTAAAAGGATTGGTTCAACTTCGCGATCACTTACAAAATGGCGGGGAATATGAACCGCTATTAGCAGGAAAATTTGGATTAAAACACACCAAAATAATTGAAGAATTAACCGAAAGAAAAGTATTAAAAACGAGCGCACTGCGCCCAAGCTATTTATTAACCGAAAATGTTACCAATAAATTAAACATAATCAGAGAGGGGCTTCCCCTTTCACAAATGATAACCTAATGAAAATTTGCTTTGTATTAAACGATATTAAAAACGAAAAATGTGGAACCTCGGTATTATTAATGAATACTGCTCACGCTCGAGGACATGAGGTTTATGCCATGGGAGTTGGTGATTTTAATTTTCATCACGATGCACCAATTAGTATAAATAGTGTGCAGGTGCCAAAAAATACTAAAACAAAATCTCCGGCTAAATTTCTGGAAGCTTTACAGAGTTCTAAAGCACGTAAAAAGACTATAGCAGCCAATAAACTGGATGTACTCTTTATTAGAAATAACCCTACCGAAGAAGAATCTGGGCGGGAATGGGCAGAACATGCCGGGGTTGCTTTTGGCAGAATGATTCAGCAAGAAGGCGTTTTGGTTTTAAACGATGCTAATGCCCTCTCTAATGCATTTATTGATAAACTCTATTTTGAAGAACTTCCGCAAGAAATAAAACCAGATTCTTTAATTACCAGGAATAAAGAAGATATTTTAAAATTCTGGGAAAAGAATAATAAAAAAATTGTTTTGAAACCCCTGGAAGGTTCTGGTGGTCAAAATGTTTTTTTAATAGATGAAAATGAAAAAAATATCAATCAAATTATTGAAACCATTAGTCAGCATGGCTATGTAATTGCCCAGGAATACTTACCGGCAGTTAAAGACGGTGATGTTCGAATTTTATTAATGAATGGACGGGTCATGGTTAAAGATGGAAAACAGGCTATTATTAGACGCGTTAGTGGTGAAGGAGAATTCCGAAGTAATTTTGCACTTGGTGCCACTGCCGATAGTAGTGACCTTACTCCAGAAATGCAACGTATTGTAGATCTAACCGCTCCAAAACTTATCCGCGACGGACTTTTCTTTGTTGGGCTGGATGTGGTAAAAGATAAATTGATAGAAATTAACGTGTTAAGCCCGGGCGGGATGGAGCGTTTTAAAGACATAGGCTTACCAGATTTCACTCCAATGGTAATTGAAGCCATTGAGCGAAAAGTTGAATACAAAGAGCTTTACGGGCACCAGTTTGATAACAGGGAAATTGCCTGTATGGAATAGTAAACTGTTTCAGAGCATTCAATATAGATTATCGAGTAAAACTGAAAAAGAGATATTATGAGTAATAAACCAGAAAAACATATTCCCAGGATAATTGGGAAATATACCAGCAATAAAAAAGGACCTTTACTTTTTGTAACTGCCGGCATTCACGGCAACGAGCCAAGTGGTGTTAAGGCACTGGAAGAAGTTTTTAAACAATTAGAGAAAACGAAACCTGAAATTGAAGGAACTTTGGTTGGAGTCTCTGGAAACCACAAGGCGCTTAATCAGAATAAGCGCTATATAGATGAAGACCTGAACCGGGTTTGGACCGAAGAGAATATTGATGAGAAAAAATCTGAAACCCACGAGCAGAAGGAAATGTGGGAAATTATAGATATTTTAAAGCAATTTCCTGAAGAAGATTTTACTAAACGTTATTTCCTGGATTGCCACACCACTTCATCGGCGAGTTTACCTTACGTTTCTGTACAGGAGGTTAATGATAATGATGAATGGGCACATAACTTCCCCACTTTTATAGTAAGAGGATTTAGCGATATAATTACCGGAGATATAGATCATTATTTAAGCAGAATTGGAATGACGGGTTTCGTTTTTGAAGCCGGGCAACACGAAGATAAAACCTCGGTTGAAAATCATGAAGGAGTGATCTGGCTTGCTTTAAAAGAAGCTTGCAAGCTAGATCTTTCTAAAATTGAAACTTATCCAGAATGTGTAAATCGTTTTGCTGAAAAAAATGCACCAGATCAAAAAACCTTTGAATTGGTTCATCGTCACGGCCTTGAAGATTCTGATGTATTTGAAATGGAACCGGGCTACGAAAATTTTCAGGAAATTAAAAAAGGAGAGCTAATGGCAAAACAAAATGGCAAGGAAATAAAAAGCGAATGGGATGCCCGTATTTTTATGCCATTATACCAAGCTCAGGGAAATGATGGCTTTTTTGTGATTGAGGAAGTAGAAGGAAAGTAATTGAAGTAAGCTCGAAAATCATAGGTTATTCTGAATTATTTCAGAATCTAATGCGTTAGAACTAATAAAAAGACCTCACCGGTAAAAAACAGTGAGGTCTTTTTATTTGATTAATTTTCAGCAAATTCTACACACACCGGAGACATTACCTCAACGGGAAGTAAATGTTCTTCAAGTTCTCCCGTGTTCATATTTATTTTAAAACTGCTAATTGTAGAAGTATCCTGGTTAGCTGCATAAAGAAAGTTTCCATTTGGAGAAATCGCAAAATTACGTGGTGTTTCGCCTTTGGTTGGGTAATAACCAATCACGCTTAATTTACCGGAATTTTTATCAACTTTAAAAGCCGCGATACTATTATGCCCACGGTTAGAAGTGTACACAAATTTCCCCGAAGGATGTAAATGAATATCTGCTCCTGAATTATTTTCTTTAAAATCTTCAGGAAGCGTTGATATATTTTGAATAATCTCCAGGTTCCCGTCTTCTTCTATTTTCAATACACTTAGCGTTGAATTCAATTCGTTCATTGAAAAAGCGAAGTTTTCATCTTTAGAAAAACTAAAATGCCTTGGTCCCGAGCCTTCTTCTAATTGTAAAAAAGCTTTTTCTTTCTTACTTAATTTCCCGGTTGTTGCATTAAAATTAAACATCCATATTTTATTGTTTCCAAGATCAGAAATATAAGCGGTTTGATTATCTGAAGAAATTGAAACCGAATGCGCGTGAGAGGCTCCAGGATTCTCTAACTGAATTTTTTGTTGTTTTTCCAGGTTTCCATCCTCTCCCCTTTTATAAACCATAACCACGCCACCCATATAATTGGAGACAAAAACATAATTTCCACTTTTGTCAATCTCTATATGGCAGGGCGCAAAGCTTTCGGTAGAAATTTTTCCTAATTCTTCTAAACTATTATCACTATTCCTTTTAAACGAATAAATAAAACCAGATTCAGCATCGCCACCACCTAATTCGCTCACCGCATACAGGTTTTTACCATCTTTAGAAGCTTTTACAAAGCTGGGATTAGTAATTTTCGCCACAGTTTTTTCTGGATGCAAACTTCCGTTTTCAGGATCTTGCAAGGCTAGAAATATTCCTTTTGCTTTTCCATCTACATGGCCTTCTTTTTTGGTGTAAGTACCTATGTAAACCGGTATTTCAGCATTTTGAGCGGCACAGGTTGTGGTAAGGACCACGGCCAAACTAATTAGCGTAAATCTTATCATAATTTTATTTGATTAAAGCCATTTTTTACGTTTAAAATAATAGATCATAAGTAGAAAAATAACAATCATTACTCCCCATAATACAAAGTAACTGTATTCCCACTGCAGCTCGGGGATATATTCAAAATTCATCCCATATATTCCCGCAATAAATGTTAACGGAATAAATATAGAGGCCATAATGGTTAAAACCTTCATGACCTCGTTCATTTTATTGCTAATGGTAGTCATGTACATATCCATAAGCCCCCAGGCCATCTCGCGGTATAAATCTATATTCTCTGAAACCTGGAGAATATGATCGTGAAGGTCGTTTATATAATTTTTGGTTCGGGTTTTTATGAGATCGTTCTCTAAATTCTGAAACCGGGAAATAACTTCTTTAAGCGGAAAAACTGCCCGTCTAACCCGTAAAATTGCTCTTTTTAAATCCTGAATCTCATAAGTAATATCGTCACTTGGCTGACTTTCAAAAAGTTGTTCCTCCAGTTTTTCTACTTTTTCGCTTAACTCATCTACCACCAGGAAATAATGGTCTACTATAGCATCTAAAAGAGCAAAAACCAGGTAATCTGAACCATTAGTACGAATGCGTCCGTAAGCCTTTTCCAGGCGACCCCTAACACCATCAAACACATCGCCTCCTGCTTCCTGAAAAGTAAGTACATAATCTTTACCTAAAACAAAACTTATATGTTCATTTACCAATTTATCGTCCTGGTGATAAAGCATTTTGGCCACAATAAACAAATAATCTTCATATTCATCTATTTTTGGACGTTGGGTAGTATTTACAATATCTTCAATAATTAACGGGTGTAGATCGTAATATTTACCCAGTTTTTCTATCTCTGCGGTATTACTTAAACCATCTATATTAAACCAGGTAATTCGGTCTTCAGCTTCAAATTTAAAAGCATCTTCGGTAGAAGAAGAAATATGCCTTTCATAATTCTCTTTATTATAATCTATAACTTCCAGGCTGGTTTCACCAGATTCTTTTCTACCAACATAGGTTACAGTTCCCGGGGGTTGGTTTACAGATTTCATTTTTGGCCTACGTAAACTTTGCGTAATTCTTTTTACCATAATCGTACTTTGTAGGTTAAAGGTAGCAAAGTTTTGTTTTTGGCTCTATTAAAAACACGACGAAACTAAACTTCATTCAAAAATTATCACAAACCTACCTCAGCCAAAAAAAGCCCTTTTAAAAAGTTAATCGTGATGTGAGGGCAGATTTTAAAACATTTAAGTTTCAATTATTCAGTAAAACTGAGTTTAATCATATTTATATGAAGAAAACGACAATAAATTTACCTAATCCTATTAACTGAATATTCTTTACAAACAGGTTATTATGAAAAAATCGCCCCTTGATATTTACCTGCTCTTACCTATTAAAAACTTTATTGAGAAAAAAACTTCAGTTGGATTATTGCTTATTTTCTCTGCAATTCTTGCAATGATCGTTGCCAACTCACCACTGGCTGATGCGTATCACAATCTTTGGAAACAATATATTCACCTGGGAATTAACGATTTTGTAATTAGAAAAAACCTGTTGCATTGGATTAACGATGGCCTCATGTCTATTTTCTTTTTTATGATTGGTCTTGAGTTAAAACGAGAAATATTACAGGGCGAACTTTCCAGTTTTAGAAAGTCTATACTTCCAATTGCAGCTGCTATTGGCGGAATGATTTTTCCGGCTTTAATTTATTATTATTTTAATACCGGTGTAGATTCAATTTCGGGATGGGGAATTCCTATGGCTACAGATATCGCTTTTGCACTGGGTATTCTCTATCTCCTTGGAGACCGGGTTCCTCTTCCCCTAAAAGTATTTCTAACCGCAATTGCTATTGTAGACGATCTTGGAGCGGTGCTGGTAATTGCATTTTTTTATACTTCAGATATTTCTTTACAAAGCCTTGCTATTGCGGGTGTTTTTGTACTTATACTGGCTACCGCTAATTTAATTGGTATTAGAAATACCTTGTTTTATGCAATTATGGGAATTGGAGGTTTATGGCTGGCTATTTTACTTTCGGGTGTTCACGCTACTATTGCAGCGGTTTTAGCGGCCTTTGCAATTCCTAACACCAAACGTATTAATACGCCCTTATTTCTAAGAAAAACTAAACTCTTAGCTTATGAAATTAAAGAGGAATTTAGAAATAGAAATAAACACCCGAAAGAAGCTGATGACCATATTTCGCATACTATACAAAAATTTACATCTTTAACCGAAGATGCCACGCCGCCCCTACAACGTTTAGAACATGCGCTTTACCCCTTTGTAAGTTTTGTGGTACTTCCAATTTTTGCATTCGCCAATGCAGGCGTGAGCCTTGGGAATGTTTCTTTTGAAGCACTATTAAGCCCGGTAACGATTGGGGTAATGTTCGGACTCATTTTTGGAAAATTTATTGGCATCGTATTCTTTTCCAGGCTTATGGTTTGGACTAAGATTGCCAGTTTACCTCATAAAGTAAAGTGGAAACACGTCTACGGGATTGGTTTTCTCGCTGCTATAGGCTTCACCATGTCTTTATTTATTACCGAGCTCGCTTTTGAAAATGAAAATTACCTGGCCCAGGCCAAAATAGGGATTCTTTCAGCTTCTTTAATTGCAGGCCTAATTGGATATTTCTACTTACGAAAAACCGGAAATGAATAATAATTAATCTTAAAGCTGATTTCCATCATATTATCTGATTCAAATTTTCGAAAAATTTGCGGTTAAAATATTTAAGAATGAACAGCTGTTTTCACTGCGGTGAAGAATGTAAGGAAGATCACATTGTTTTTCAGGAAAAAGATTTCTGTTGCACCGGTTGTAAAACTGTTTTTGAGATCCTCAACGAAAGTGACCTTACTTATTATTACGATATTCAGGAAAAACCTGGAATTTCTCCCGGAGCTTCAGAAGGAAAATTCGATTTTCTTGATAACGAGGAAATAACCGAAAAACTGCTGGAATTTAATGAGAACAATACCCAAATAGTTAATTTTCTTATTCCTTCTATGCACTGTAGCTCTTGTATTTGGGTGCTGGAAAATTTAGGGAAATTACACAAAGGTGTGAAATCGGCACAGGTAGATTTTCCAAAGAAAACTGTACGAATAAGTTTTTCTTCAGAAAAAATTAGTTTAAAAGAGCTCGTATATCTTCTTAGTAGAATTGGTTACGAACCCTATATTTCTCTTAAAGATTACGATGAAAAAGATCATCGTGTAGACCGAAGCTTAATCTATAAATTGGGCGTTGCTGGTTTTGCTTTTGGAAATGTGATGTTTCTCTCTTTTCCCGAGTATTTTGAAGTTAAAGAATTCTGGCTGGAGCAATTCAAGCATTTATTTAGATGGTTGATGTTTGCTTTTTCTCTACCGGTGGTTTTTTACTCTGGTGCAGATTATTTTATTTCAGCTTACAAAGGTTTGCGGGCAAAGATCCTAAATATAGATGTTCCCATTGCCCTGGGAATTGCAGTACTTTTTATTAGAAGTACCACAGAAATTATCCTCGATCTTGGCACCGGCTTTTTTGATAGCCTAACCGGACTTGTTTTCTTTTTACTTCTGGGTAAATTCTTTCAGCAAAAAACCTATTCCTATTTATCATTTGAGCGGGATTATAAATCTTATTTCCCAATGGCGGTAACGCGATTAAAAATCAATGCTTCAAAAGAAATTACAGAAGAACAGGTTCAGGTTTATAATATAAAACCCGGCGATCGAATTTTAATAAGAAACGGCGAATTAATTCCTATAGATTCGGTTTTAATGAAAGGCCGCGCGAATATAGATTACAGTTTTGTAACCGGTGAGGCCGAAGCCGTTAGGAAAGAGTCTGGTGAAACGCTTTATGCCGGTGGCCGCCAACAAGGCGGAATACTGGAGATTGAAGCTATAAAAGCCATAGACCAGAGTTACCTCACCAAACTTTGGAGCAATGAAGTCTTCAAAAAAGACAGAAAAGGCCAGTTTCAAAGTTTAATCAATCAAATAAGCAAGCGATTTACCGCTGGGGTTTTAAGTATAGCATTTCTATCAACCCTTTTCTGGCTAATTTACGAACCTTCAATAGCATTAAATGTATTTACCGCGGTTCTAATAATCGCGTGTCCCTGCGCTATTGCTTTAGCAACTCCGTTTACACTTGGTAATCTGTTGCGCATCTACGGAAGAAATAAATTCTACTTAAAAGAAACGGGGGTAATAGAACAAATTGCAAAAATAGATTGTCTTGTTTTTGATAAAACCGGCACTATAACTTCCAATAAAAAAACCGAGGTATTCTATGAAGGTTTAAAACTTAATGCTGAAGAAGAACAATTGCTTAGCAGCAGTTTAAGAGCATCTGGGCACCCGCTAAGCAGGCAACTTTATCAGATCCTTGATAAAAATAATATTCTAAGTTTAGATGAATTTAATGAACATACCGGAAAAGGAATTAGCTCTGGCATAAAGGGTAGTAAAATGAAAATTGGTTCCTCTTCTTTTGTAAAAGAAAGCGAAACTGAAACTAAAGAACTCAATAAAACAGCGGTTCATATAAGTAGTAATGAAGAATATAAAGGTTGCTACATTTTTAAGAATTCTTACCGGGAAGGCCTTGCCCATTTATTTAAGGAGTTAGAAGAAAACAAGCAACTCTTTATCCTTTCCGGTGATAATGATGGTGAAAAGGAAAAACTTGAAAATATGCTTCCCTTAAATACTAAGTTTTACTTCAATCAAAAACCTGACGATAAGCTAAATTTCATTAAAAAGCTTCAGGAAGAAGGGAAATCGGTGATGATGATTGGCGACGGACTTAACGATGCAGGTGCACTTGCCCAAAGTAATGTTGGGATTGCAGTTTCAGAAAATATTAATGTATTCTCCCCTGCTTGTGATGGAATCCTGGAAGCTTCAAATCTTACCAGATTGAGTGAATATTTTAAACTTTCAGAAAAGGGTATAAAAATTATCAAATGGAGTTTTGTACTAAGTCTTTGTTATAACGTAGTAGGCCTTGCCTTCGCCGTAACCGGTAACTTAATGCCCGTAATTGCCGCTATTTTAATGCCGCTAAGTTCTATTAGTATCGTGGCATTTACAAGCCTGGCCACAAACCTTGCCGGGAAAAAATTAAAACCTGTATTAACGAAAACCTGATTTCAATCATATTTTAAATTTTAACACCGCTTTAAGTTTGCTGAAAATAATTCATTCTAAATGAACATCATTTACCTCTTACTTGCATTAAGTGTTTTAGTAGCCCTCATTTTCTTTGTTGCCTTTATTTTTTCAGTAAAAAAGGGACAGTATGACGATGTCTATACACCATCGGTAAGGATGCTTTTTGATGATGAATTAGTTAAAGAAAAATCTGATAAATCCAATTCCACCAAAAACAAGAAATCTAATTAACTATGGAAGTAGAACAGTTTCATTACGATAATAAGATCGTAAAAAAGTTTACTATGGCTACCCTGTTCTGGGGTATAGTAGGTATGAGTGTTGGGCTACTGCTCGCCTTTATGTTTATATTTCCCGATCTTACCGACGGAATTTCATGGTTAAGTTTTGGCCGTTTAAGACCATTACATACTAACGCGGTAATTTTTGCTTTTGTTGGGAACGCCATTTTCGCAGGGGTTTACTACTCTACCCAGCGCTTGCTCAAGGCCCGAATGTGGAGTGATTTCTTAAGTAATTTCAACTTTTGGGGTTGGCAGGCTATTATTGTAGCAGCCGCCATTACCCTGCCAATGGGTTTTACCAGTTCTAAAGAATATGCCGAACTGGAATGGCCAATAGATATTGCAATTGCTTTGGTATGGGTTGCTTTTGGTGCCAATCTTATTGGTACTATGATAAAGAGAAGGCAGCGTCACCTATATGTTGCTATTTGGTTTTACCTCGCAACTTTTGTAACCGTAGCCGTGCTTCATATTGTAAATAATATTGAAATTCCTGTTTCTGCATTTAAAAGTTATTCGATTTATTCGGGAGTTCAGGATGCTTTGGTACAGTGGTGGTATGGGCATAATGCGGTGGCATTCTTCCTTACTACACCTTTTTTAGGTTTAATGTATTATTTTGTTCCTAAGGCAGCAAACAGGCCGGTTTATTCGTATAGACTTTCTATTATTCACTTTTGGTCCCTGATCTTTATTTATATCTGGGCGGGACCACACCATTTATTATATTCAACTTTACCAGACTGGGCGCAAAATCTTGGAGTAGCATTTTCTGTTATGTTATTATTCCCTTCCTGGGGAGGGATGATTAACGGACTCTTAACCCTACGTGGAGCCTGGGATAAAGTACGTACAGATCCTGTTCTTAAATTCTTTGTAGTAGCTATTACCGGTTATGGGATGGCTACTTTTGAAGGCCCAATGCTTTCGCTTAAAAACGTAAATGCCATCGCGCATTTTAGCGACTGGATTATTGCTCACGTGCACGTGGGGGCTTTAGCCTGGAACGGTTTCTTAACCTTTGGGATGGTTTACTGGTTAGTACCAAGATTATTCAAGACAAAACTCTACTCTATTAAATTGGCCAATGCCCACTTCTGGATTGGTACGTTAGGTATTATTATTTACACTTTACCTATGTACGTTGCCGGATTTGTACAGGCATCTATGTGGAAACAATTTAATCCTGATGGAACCCTAACCTACGGAAACTTCCTGGAAACGGTTACTTCTATTATGCCAATGTACTGGATGCGTGCTATTGGTGGTAGTTTATACATAGTTGGTGCATTTATTTTACTTTATAATATTGTACAAACTGTTAGGCAGGGAAGTGCAGTTGAAGACGAATTAGCTGAAGCTGCTCCTTTGCAAAAAGTAACACGAAAAAGGACCAAAGGGGAAGCTTATCATTCCTGGTTAGAAAGAAGACCCGTAAAACTTACCATTTTCGCAACTATAGCGATTTTAATTGGTGGCGCGGTACAAATTGTTCCATCCTTAATGGTAGATGAATACGTACCGGTAATTTCCAGTGTAAAACCTTATACTCCTTTAGAACTTGAAGGCCGGGATATTTACATTCGGGAAGGTTGTGTGGGTTGTCACTCGCAAATGATTAGGCCATTTAGAAGTGAAGTAGAACGCTATGGTGAATATTCCAAAGCCGGGGAATATGCTTACGATTATCCCTTCTTATGGGGAAGTAAACGTACCGGCCCCGATCTTATGCGGGTAGGCGGTAAATATTCCGATAACTGGCACCTTAACCATATGTACGATCCGCAGAGTACCTCTTCAGGTTCTATTATGCCTTCTTATAAATGGATAATTACAGACGAGCTTGATAAAAGTGATACCGAAGCTAAAATGAGAGCTCTTAGCAAGCTTGGCGTACCATATACTTTAGAAGAAATAGAAAACGCCCAGCAATGGATGGCAGAACAGGGAACTCAAATCGAGAAAAACCTGTACGCAGATCCCGATTTTGTAAAAACCTATGAAGCTGAAAAAGAATTTGCAGAACAAAACGGTACTGAATTCGTAGAAATGCGAAACCGCGAAATTGTAGCGCTAATTGCATATTTACAGCGCCTCGGAACTGACATTAATGCGAAAGATGCAGAAGTATCAACCACTAAAACCAACTAAGCATGTTTAAATTTGTAAAAGGCCATATGGAAAGTATAGACGGGGTTATGATCTACCCGCTAATTTCCCTGCTCATTTTCTTCATCTTTTTTGTAGTGCTATTCTTATGGGTAATTACCGCAAAAAAGAAAGACATAGAAGAGGTTAGCAAATTACCCTTAGATATTAATACCGAAAACCAGGAATTATGAAAACGATAGGATATTTAAGAATTCTGGGGTTTTTAATTCTTGCCCTCGTATTAATAGAATTAACCGTTGAGACCGAAAGTGGTTGGGCAATTGAAGAATACCCGGTTATTTGGTGGATTTTAGGTGTAGTACTGGTAATTGCTGTAGCCATAGAAATCTCTATAGCTGCTTTAG
Organism: uncultured Salegentibacter sp.; assembly: GCF_963972535.1. Lineage (NCBI taxonomy): Bacteria > Pseudomonadati > Bacteroidota > Flavobacteriia > Flavobacteriales > Flavobacteriaceae > Salegentibacter > uncultured Salegentibacter sp. Next base: position 16,529 of record NZ_CAXAVR010000022.1, on the reverse strand, counting down.
AAAATATGGTTTTTAAAAGTCTTAATTCTGAAGCCCAGCAACATTATACCAGGTTAAAAATTGAAAATTCCGACAAGCAGTTTATAGGCTTAAAAAAGTTCTATAAGAAAATGCTGAACCAGAAACCTTTAGAGAAAGAAGAAGAAATTCTTTTAGATCACAATTACGATGGGATAAAAGAACTGGACAACGATCTTCCCGCCTGGTGGCTTTATGGGTTTTACGTAAGCATTGTATTTGCCTTTGTGTATATGGCTTACTACCACATTTTTGATGGGGAAAATCAAACTGAAGAATACCTGGCTGCCGTTGCCGAAGCCGAAGAAGAAATTGAAGCTTATAAAGCTGCTAATCCAGATCTTATAGATGCTTCTTCAGTAGAATTGCTAACTGATGCTGCCGATTTAGAAGCGGGAGAAACCATTTATATGGCAAGCTGTATGGCTTGTCACCGCGCCGATGGTGGTGGCGCTATTGGTCCTAACCTTACCGATGATCATTGGATTCTTGGAGGCGGAATTAGCAATGTTTTTCAAACAGTTTCTGAAGGTGGCCGTGACGGAAAAGGAATGGTGGCCTGGAAATCTGAGTTGAATGCACAGGAAATAGCCCAGGTATCCAGCTATGTTTTAAGTCTGCAGGGAACCAATCCTCCAGATGCTAAAGCACCGGAAGGAGACATTTGGGAAGCAGATTCAGAATAAATTTTAGAAGAACAGATTTTGGAAAATCAGGAAAAATTCAGGGATAAAATAGCCACGGCAGACGACCAGGGAAAAAGACTATGGGTTTTTCCGAAGAAACCTTCTGGAAGATTTTATGAATATAGAAAATATGTAAGTTATGTATTGCTCATTTTACTTTTTGCCGCTCCATTTGTAAAGATAAACGGCAACCAGTTTATGATGTTCAATATCCTGGAAAGACGTTTTAATATTTTTGGTTTTCCTTTCTGGCCCCAGGATTTTCACATTTTTGTAATTATGATGGTAATTGGGGTGGTTTTTATCATCCTCTTTACGGTAGCTTTTGGTAGAATATTTTGCGGTTGGTTTTGTCCACAAACCATTTTTATGGAAATGGTTTTCCGCAGAATTGAATACTGGATTGAAGGCGATCGCGGAAAACAAATGCGCCTGGAAAAACAAAAATGGGATGCCGAAAAAATTAGGAAACGTGCTCTAAAATGGTTCTTATTCTTTGTTATTTCGTTCCTTATAGCCAATGTTTTCCTCGCTTATTTAATTGGGAGTGATCGCTTAATACAATACGTAACAGATGGCCCACTAAACCACCTTAGCACTTTTATTTCATTATTGATTTTTACCGCGGTATTTTACTTTGTATTTGCCTGGTTTAGAGAACAGGTTTGTGTAATTGCCTGTCCTTACGGAAGGCTTCAGGGCGTTCTTTTAGATAATAAATCTATAGTAGTAGCCTACGATCACAAACGCGGAGAAAAGGAAAAAGGAAGGGCGAAATTCAAGAAAAATGAAAACCGTGCAGAAACCGGAAAAGGAGATTGCATAGACTGTTTCCAATGTGTGCAGGTTTGCCCAACCGGAATAGATATTAGAAACGGTACGCAGCTGGAGTGTATAAACTGTACCGCTTGTATAGATGCCTGCGATAGTATGATGGAAGCGGTAGACCTTCCAAAAGGCTTAATACGTTACGCCAGCGAAGAAAATATTGAAAAGAAAGCAAAATTCAGGTTTACGCCCAGGTTAAAAGGTTACAGCATTGTATTAGGAATCTTAACCGCGGTTCTGATTGGGATGTTATTTATAAGAAGTGAAGTTGAAGCCAGGATTTTAAGATTACCCGGGCAGTTATACGAACGCAAAGCCGATAACGTGGTGAGTAATGTTTTTACCTACAAACTCGTAAATAAAACCACAGCCGATTTTGAAGATATTGAATTTAGATTATTGTCTCACAAAGGAGTAATAAAACCGGTAAAGACTTCAAATATTACCGTGCCGGGACAGGAGTTAACCGAGGGAACACTCTTTATTGAAATACATACGGCCGCATTGGAAGATGAAAAAGAAAAGCTGAAAATTGGGGTTTATAGTGGTGACAGGTTAATAGAAACAACAAGCACTATGTTTATGGGACCTCGCAGTTTTAATTAATAAAAGTGCGCATAAGAACTCATAAATTATTAAATCTCGATTAAGAGTAAAATATAAAAAAATGAAAATAAACTGGGGAACAGGAATTGTAATTGGAATGGCACTTTTTATAAGTTTCATTATGTATTTAGTAATAAATATGCTTACCGATAAAAAGTTTGATCACGATTTGGTAACTGAAGAGTATTACCAAAAAGAACTGCATTACCAGGAAGAAATTGATGCAGAAAATAATGCATTTTCCCTTGAAGAAAACATTCGTGATCGCAGGGTAAAAGATGGATGGATCGTGGAATTTCCTAAGAATTTAGAACTTTCTAAAATTTCAGGAAACCTAAATTTTTATCGCCCTTCTAATGCTAAACTTGATTTTAATATTCCTTTAGAATTAACATCCCATCAAATTTTTATTGCAGATAAAAACCTTGTAGAGGGGCGTTGGAATATCAATATTCACTGGGAATATGAAGAAACGCCCTATTTATATAAAAACGAAATTGTTTACTAAATGTGGATTTCGGCATTAATATTTGGTCTTTTAGGAAGTTTCCACTGTGTGGGAATGTGCGGTCCTATTGCATTTTTACTGCCGGTAGATCATAAAAACAACTTAAAAAAACTTGGCCAAATTTCCCTTTATCATTTTGGAAGGATAAGTTCCTACGCCCTTATTGGTATTCTATTTGGCTTGCTCGGCAAAAGTTTCAGATTGTTTGGGCTTCAACAGCAACTTTCAATTTTAGTGGGAGTTTTAATGATTTTAGTAATTCTTATTCCGTATAAAAAATTCAGTAAATACAATGGTTCAAAATTTATCTTCAAAATTGTTTCAAAAGTAAAAAGCAACCTGGGTAAACAGCTAAAACAAAAATCTCCCGACACTTTTTATACCATCGGATTTTTAAATGGATTTCTCCCCTGCGGACTGGTTTATATGGCAGTTTTTGGAGCTATCGCTTCGGGAACGGCTTTAGAAGGCAGTTTATATATGGCGCTTTTTGGCCTTGGCACGGTGCCTTTAATGACTGCCACAATCTACCTGGGAAACTTTATTAACCTTAACCTGAGATCAAAAATTAGAAAAGCAGTTCCTGTTTTTGTGGTAATAATGGGATTGCTATTTATACTTAGAGGAATGGGACTCGGAATTCCATACCTCTCCCCTATGGAAATAACTCCGGAAATCACTGCAGCGCAAAGCTGCCATTAAACCTAAAACATTTGTTATGAATTTATTTGACACTATTGCATTAGTAAATTGGGAACTGGGCACTTCTCTAATCGCGATGTTTTTTGTTGTCTGTGCCGGCCTGGTGCTTATTGTTCTAAATATGATAGGCAGCGGAAATGACAAAGAATAGAGATTAAATTTTCAAAAAAAAAAGAACCTTATAAACATAAAAAAGTCCGTCTGGGAATTTCCAGACGGACTTTTTTGTATTCTACTTTCAAACTAAACTGTCATAGAAAATAATTGGGTGTTTGGTTTTTGTGCCTGCATTCTTAAATCAAAAGCCATACAAATATTACGAACAAATGGTCTTCCCTTTTCGGGAATGGTTAAGCCTTTTTCAGAAAAACTAACGAGTCCATCAGCTTCCATTTCCCTTAATTTAATAAGTACTTCAGGCAGTTCTTCAAAATAATCTTCGGGAGCGACCCAACTCGTTTCCAGGCGACACATTAAATTAAGAATATGTTTTCTAATTATAAGATCTTCTTTATTTAATATATGCCCCCGGAAAACCGGAATTATTCCCTCGGCAATAAGTTCCTGATAAGTCTCAACCGATTTTTCATTTTGGGCAAAACCGTACCAGCTGTCACTAATAGCTGAAACTCCCAGGCCAATCATAGATGCACCAGAAGAGGTGGTATAGCCCATAAAATTCCGGTGCAAAGTTTTATTTTCTACCGCTTTATAAAGAGAATCGGTTTTAAGAGCAAAATGATCCATTCCTATTTCAATATATCCTGCTTCTTCCAGCATTTTTTTCCCCGTTTCGTACATTTCACGTTTTTCATCGGCACCGGGAAGATCAGAGTCTTTGAAGCCGCGTTGCCCATTTCCTTTAATCCACGGTACGTGCGCATAGCTGTAAAACGCAATACGGTCTGGCATTAACTGCTTCGTCTTTTCAATAGTATCAATTATATCTTCTTTGGTTTGAAATGGTAAACCAAAAATAATATCATGCCCTACCGATGTAAACCCGGTTTCCCTGGCCTGTTCGGTGGCATTTTTTACGTTTTTAAAAGGTTGAATCCTATGAATTGCTTTTTGTACTTTTTCACTATAATCCTGTACGCCGTAACTTACTCTTCTAAAACCAAGATCGGCTAAAACCTTTAAATGCTCTTTGGTGGTATTATTTGGATGTCCTTCAAAACTTAATTCTGTGTTACAATCTCTTTCCGCTTTACGAAAAAGCATATTCAGTAAAAATTTAAGGTTCTCTGGAGCAAAGAAGGTTGGCGTACCCCCACCAAGATGCACTTCTCTAATAATTGGTTTTTCACCCAGCATTTCTAAATAAAGATCCCATTCCCGCAACACGCTTTCTATATATGGCGTTTCTACCGAGTGCTTTTTTGTAATTCGTTTGTTACAGCCACAAAAAGTACAAAGGCTTTCACAAAACGGTAAATGTATGTAAAGGCTAATTTCTCTATTTTCCTGGAAGCTGCGTTTTAAACTGTTCTCCCAGGCACTTGCAGAAAATGTATTGTCGTCCCAATACGGTACTGTTGGGTAGCTGGTATATCGAGGTCCCGGAACATTGTATTTACTAATAAGGTTAGAAGACATAAAGCAATAGTTTTTTACAAAATTAAAATACGTGTGCTTTATTAGATATGAGTAAGATCAGGTTCTGAATAAAAAATTCAAATTAATATGGTTTTTTTCTCCATATAGTTTTAAAAAAACAGAATCTCTAGTTTTGAGAATTAATATTTACGATTTTTATAATTTAACTTGTTAATTTTTCTTAAATTTAATTAAATAAGCAAAGGTGAAGCTGGTGATTTTTAATATTCGCCTTATAGCAGTTAACCGCGATAAAATCTTATACGATTCACTGTTTAATTAAAAAACTATTCTATGTCCCGAAAAATAAAAAAGGAAATTCGAATTAACGAAAATGGAGGTAAAGTATTTAATGCGCTAATAACTCCCAATTTAATTAAAGAATGGTGGGGTGCTTCTCAAGCCATTGTAGTACCAGATGAAGATGGCGTTTTTGCCTTAAGCTGGGGAGAAAATCCTGACAAAGCTGATTACATTGCGGCAGCAAAAATTTCAGAATTTAAACCTCACGTAAAACTTACTTTAAGCGATTATACCTATTTAGCAGATAACGAATATTTACCTTTTAAGGCAAAATTTAAAGTGAAATTCAGGATTTACTGCGAAACCAAATATTGTGTCCTAAAATTAGAACACTCAGGTTTTCCAAATAAATCTGAAGCAGATCAATTTTACTCTGATTGTGAATCTGGTTGGGAAGAAAACCTGGAATCGCTAAAAAATCTTGTAGAACAGGAAAATGTGCCGGTTTATAGCTAAAATGTGCTTCATTTAAAGGAAGAGTAGAAAAATTAAATTACTTTTTCTACCTTCAAAGTTTCAAACCAACTTTAAAAAATGAATTCGGCACCAAAAAACTTGCTTTATCCGCTTGTTGCCTTAATACTAGGCGCTTATTTTCTTTTCACAGGCCTGGTTGATGCAAAAGGCTTTCTAGCTCCCTTAGTAACCGCAATAATTCTCGCGCTGTTACTTATTCCATTGGCTAATCTTATGGAAGCAAAGCTAAAACGCCTTTTTTCATCACTTATAAGTACCATTTTATTACTGCTGTTTTCTTTTGGGGTTTTTATTTTACTCTCTTTTCAAATTAAAAATTTTGTAGATGATTGGGATAAAATTAAGGAGACCATGACGCCCAAAATTGAACAGCTACAAAATTATGCTTACGAGCATACTGCGTTAAGCAGCGAAGATTTAGAAGAATACAAGAAAGAAAATGATATAAAAAGTATGCTCACTTCTGGCGGAAATTCAGGTCAAAAGGCCTTTAACTTTCTTAATTCTGTAACCAGCTTTTTTAGTAATTATTTACTCACTTTTATTTATATTTTTTTCCTGCTAAATTATAGAAGACGCTTCAAAATATTTATTCTAAAATTATTCTCCAATCAACGTAAAGAAGAAGTAAAGCAAATTATTGATGAAACTGCCCGGGTGGCGCAATTTTATTTAAGAGGAAAGTTAATCTTAATTATAATCCTTTCTATTCTCTACAGCATTGGCCTGGGAATTTCGGGCGTGAATAATTATATTTTAATTGCAGTAATCGCTTCTTTTCTCACCCTTATTCCGTTTATAGGAAATATTATTGGGATGGGACTTGCCTTAATATTTGGTTACCTAACCCAGGGCGAAACCAGCATTTTAATTGGCGTAATTCTCACTTTTATTATAGTACAATTTATTGAAAGTTATGTTTTAGAACCTTTTATTGTAGGTGACAAAGTTGATATTCATCCTTTTTTCGTAATCCTCGCCATAATTTTAGGAAATATGATTTGGGGCGTAATGGGAATGATATTGGCAATTCCGGTTTTGGGAATTTTAAATGTAATCTTTAATCACGTGCCATCTTTAAAACCTTTTGGATACCTGCTAAGCACAGATGAAGATAAAGATTAATCTATCTTTCAAAACTACTTTAGTTCTAAATAAAAAGAATGCAAAATCGCGCCGAAAAGCAATTTCAGGGATTTTTAAAAACACCTCCCCTTTGGACAAACTCATTTCAACAAATAGATCAATTTAAACTTCCTGAAATTGAACAGCCATTAAAGCAGCCCATAACCCAAGATTTACCTTCGCTTTCATCAAATTTTGTAATGGGAAAGCGGGTAGAACGATTTTTTAAATGGATAATTAACCAAAATCCAGATTATAATTTGCTGGCTGAAAATATGCAAATTAGCCGCAATAAAATTACCCTTGGCGAATTAGATTTTCTTGTTGAAGACTTAATAAATAGGCGGGTATGTCATATTGAAATGGTTTATAAATTCTATGTTTACGATCCAGCTTTTTCAACAGAAATGCAACGCTGGATAGGCCCTAACCGCCGGGATACTTTTTTGCAAAAAACCGAAAAATTAATAGAAAAACAGTTTCCCCTACTTTACAAACCCGAAACTGAAGAAGTATTGAATTCTTTAGGTGTGAAACCAAAAGAAATATTACAGCAAACCTGTTTTAAAGCTAATTTATTTGTGCCGAAGCATCTTGAGGAAAAACAATTCCCGGTAATAAATAATGAATGTATTGCGGGAATATGGCTTCATTTTAAAGAATTTCTTTCAGCTGAATATCATACGTTACAATTTTACGCTCCACAAAAGCAAGACTGGCCAATTTTACCGCAACACAGCGAAAACTGGGTTAATCATTCAGAAATAATAACTCAAATTGAAAATTCATTCCAAAGAAAAAAAGCGCCATTGATTTGGGTAAAAAAACCGGACAATAAATTTGAACGGCTATTTGTTGTTTGGTGGTAGTTTAGACGATTTTTGGAGAAACACTGGTTTAAATCCAGAGAATAATATTATTCCCATTAAATTTGCAGGCTGAACCACACCACACAATGGATCAAAACACCAATGAAGCAATAAAGGCCTCCTGGCTTAGCATTATAGGAAATGCTTTATTGGCTATTGCAAAATTTATTACCGGGGTTTTTGGAAATTCTTACGCCTTAATCGCTGATGCCATTGAATCTACCACCGATGTTTTTTCGTCGTTTTTAGTATTATTAGGACTTAAATATTCGAGTCGCCCGCCAGATAAAAATCATCCTTACGGCCACGGCAAGGCAGAACCCTTGATGACATTTGCCGTAGTAGGGTTTTTAGTAGTTTCAGCCACAGTTATCGCTTACGAAAGTATAGTACACATTAGAACTCCGCACAAAGTTCCCGAACCTTATACCCTTATTGTTCTTGCCGTAATTATAATTATTAAAGAATATTTTTACAGAAAAGTTTCTAAAAAAGGCAATGAAACAAACAGCACCTCACTAAAGGCTGATGCCTGGCACCATCGTAGCGATGCCATTACTTCATTAATGGCATTTATAGGAATTTCTATCGCACTTTTTATGGGGAAAGGTTACGAAACGGCAGATGACTGGGCCGCGCTTTTTGCTTCAGGATTTATCTTATACAATGCCTATCTTATTTTACGCCCAGCACTTGGCGAAGTTATGGACGAACATATGTATGATGATATGATTGCTGAGATTAGAGAAATATCTGGTGGCGTTCCAGGAGTTCTAGATACCGAAAAATGCTATGTTAGAAAAACCGGAATGACCTACCACGTAGATCTCCATATAACCGTAAATGCTGAAATTAGCGTAAAAAAAGGTCACGATATTGCTCACAATGTAAAAAATGAACTCCTGGCCCATTTCCCCGAAATTTTTGACGTGCTTATTCACGTTGAACCCGATGATTTTTATTAAACCTAAATCTTGACATCTTCTTAAGATTAGCGTTAAAGCCCTGCTAAACCCCATTGAAATAAAGCGAAATCAACTTATCTTGAATAAATAGTTAACCAAAAAATTAGTAAGATGAGTTTGATAAATGAAAAAGACTTGCAAAAATTAAGCAATCAAGAAAATAAAACCTGTATTTCTATTTTTATTCCTACTCAAAGAGGAGGAAAAGAAGTGCGGGAAGAAAAGAATAAAACCCACCTAAAATCTCTTTGGAAAGAAGTTGGTAATGAACTTAAGAAAAAAGATATTCCTGAAGAGAAAATTCAGGAAATTGGTAAACCTATAGAAGAACTTCTTAATGATAAATCTTTTTGGCGCCATCAAAGCGACGGACTCGCAATTTTTGCTGCTGAAGGATTTTTTGAAAAATACACCCTGCCGGTAAACTTTGAAACGCATACTTATATTTCAAATGAGTTTTATATAAAACCATTGGTCCCCATGTTTTCTGAAGATACCCGTTTCTATTTGTTGGCACTTCAATTAGAAGATGTGGTTTTATATGAAGCTACCAAATACAGCATAGGCCAGGTAGATGTAGACGATTTAACACCTTCCCGCTTGGAAGAACGCGTAGGTTTTGATTATAAACAAAAACATTTAGATTTTAGAAGCCAGGGCGCCGGTGGAGAAAAAACCATTTTTCATGGGCACGGCAGTGGTAGCGAAGAAGAACGAAAAGAAGAAATTCTAAAGTATTTTAGAGCTATAGATAAAGGTCTGGATACTATTCTACACAACGAAAATGTTCCACTGGTAGTATCTACTCAAGATTACCTTTTCCCTATTTATAAGGATGTAAACACTTATAAACATTTGTTTGATAAAGTGGTTCCCGGTAACCCATCTGATACCGATATGTTTGGATTGCATGAAAAAGCGCTGCAAACTGTAGAACCATATCTTGAAAAAACAAAAAAGGATAAAATGAAGAAATTTGAAGAACTGAATAATACCGAAAGTACCGGTACATCAGTAACCGATATTCTCCCGGCAATACAACAAGGAAAAGTTGATACTTTATTCCTGGAAAATAGAAATGAAATCTGGGGCACTTACAATAATGATAATATGAATGTAAGTATAGATAATGAGCAAACGAGTAAGAACTATTCTTTAATGAACTGGGCTGCCAAAGAAGTTTTAAGACAGGGAGGAAATGTTTTTCTAATTCCTGACGCCCAAATGCCAGATAAAAATTCAAAAATGAATGCACTTTATCGTTTTAATTAGTAATTACCTTTTATAGGTTTTATATCTTTATTACCGAGGAAAACTATTAAGTTATCGAACAAGGAAAAGACGGCTGTACAGCCGTCTTTTTTATGCAAAAAAAGTATCTTTACTCGATAATCGAGATTAAATGCTCCCAAGCTTAACTCGAGATCAAATTATATTTTCCAATAATAATGCTTCGTGAGCTTGCTCCGGAGTAGTTTACTTTAAATAACAGATTCTATGGAAACCAACCTAGCGGTACTAATTGATGGTGATAATATCCCATCGGCATATATAAAAGAAATGATGGAAGAGATTGCCAAGTACGGCAATCCCACTATTAAAAGGATTTATGGTGACTGGACAAAACCCCATTTGGTAAAATGGAAAAATGTTTTGTTGGAAAACGCAATAAATCCTATTCAGCAATATGGTTACACCCAGGGGAAAAACGCGACAGATTCTGCAATGATCATTGATGCGATGGATATTTTATATTCAGATAAAGTAGATGGTTTTTGCCTGGTTTCCAGCGATAGTGATTTCACAAGATTAGCTACAAGACTGCGTGAAGCAGGAAAAAATGTAATTGGAATTGGAGAAAAGAAAACCCCCGAACCATTTATTGTAGCTTGCGACCGCTTTATTTATATTGAAATTTTAAAGAGTTCTGATAAGGATAATGAGCAAGAAAGCGAAAAAGGCGGAAAAACTTCCAAAAAGAAAAACGTAGATAAAATTACTCCAAAAGTGGTAAGGCTTATTTCTCAAACAATTTCAGATGTTGCCGATGAAGACGGTTGGGCGTTTCTTGGAGATGTAGGAAGTTTACTTCAGAAAAAACAACCTAATTTTGATTCGCGTAACTATGGCTTTCAGAAACTTACCCCTATGATTCATTCTATAGATAAATTTGAAATTGAATCACGAACCAATCAAAGCAGTAAATTCAAATTAATTTACGTGAGGAACAAAGATTAAATATTCGTTATATTCCTCTTAAAATCAATATATTCCGTTTTTGATTATATAATTTAGGACAAATTAAAAACCTTAAATTATGAATATCACTTTAGCACAAGCACAAAAAGTAATTGCTGCCGCCGAAAAGAAATCGAAAGAATTAGATGTGAAAATGGATATTGCGGTGGTAGACGCTGGCGCAAACTTAACTGCATTCGCCAGGATGGACGGCGCCTGGCTAGGCTCAGTAGATATTGCCATTAAAAAGGCTAAAACTGCCAGGTTTTTTGATATGAATACTGGAGAAATTGGGAAATTGTCACAACCCGGCGAATCACTTTTCAATATTGAGCATTCTAACAACGGACTAATAACGTTTCCTGGTGGCGTGCCTTTAAAAAACAACAGCGGTGAAATTATTGGCGCTGTTGGAGTTTCTGGAAGTTCTGTAGAAAACGATCACGCGGTTGCAAATTATGCTGCGGAAAGCATTTAGAATAATAAAATAGAAACTATTTTGTAATGGAAGTCCTATTTTCGGCTTCCATTACATATTACTTATATATTTGTTTAGAGAATTTAAAATTGAGCTAACCGGCAAAGATTGAATTATTACCACAGCTAAATACTGGCATTAAACACTAAAACTATATGAAAAAATCATTGATTTTAATTTCCATATTCTTCATATTAATTACGCTTTCTACAAAAGCTCAGGAACTTAATTCTAAAATCACTATCGATCATATCGCAGTTTATGTAGTTGATCTTGATAAAAGCACCAATTTCTATGAAAACATCATTGGGTTAGAAAAAATACCCGAACCTTTTAAGGATGGTAAACATACCTGGTTTACTTTAGGATCAAATGTTCAACTGCATTTAATTAAAGGTGCGTCTACAACTATTGAACCCGATAAAAACAGCCATCTTTCGCTGTCTGTTCCATCTGTTCCTGATTTTATTAAGGTTTTGGAAAAAAATAAAATACCTTATGAAAACTGGCTAGGAGAAAAACAAACGGTTACCAATCGCGTTGACGCAGTAAAACAAATTTATATCACCGACCCTGACGGAAACTGGTTAGAAATAAATGATGCAAAGAAATAACGCTGCATTTAGTAGACTAATAACAGTTCCATCAGAATATATTTGGTTAGGTTTCTTCTTAATGTCTATTTTCCAAAACTTCAGCGATATCTTTTAAAGAATATCCTTTTGCTTTTAGCAGAATTAAGTAATGAAAAAGTAAATCGGCGCTTTCGTTTAGGAATAAATCGGCGTTATCATCTTTGGCTTCAATAACCGTTTCTACAGCTTCCTCACCTACTTTCTGAGCAATTTTATTCATTCCCGCATCAAAAAGTGAAACTACGTACGAGTTTTTATCTTCTCGTAACTCAGGCTCCACCTCGCTCATCCTTTTTCGTTTAGCGATAATTCCTTCCAATTGAGAAAGAAAACCGAAATTAGGCTCATTATCCTCTGCCCAGCAAGTATCAGTTCCTTTATGGCAGGTTGGACCTTCGGGATTAACTGAAATTAGCAAGGTATCATTATCGCAATCATTTTTAATATTGACTAAATGAAGGTAATTGCCGCTTTCTTCGCCTTTGGTCCACAATCGGTTTTTGGTCCTGCTGAAAAAAGTGACTTTCTTGGTTTCATTGGTTTTCAAAAATGCTTCCTCGTTCATATACCCCAACATAAGTACGTTCTTAGTTGATGCATCCTGAATTATCGCAGGAACAAGTCCATCGTTATTTTTATTAAAATCTATATTCATCTTTATTTTTTTATATGTCATCCTGAATTTATTTCAGGATGTATATTTGTATTAATTGAAACTGGTATTAATTGAAACTGTTTTATAAGCTTTGAAAACCCTTATTCTAATCTAAAGCTTCAGGATTATTTCAAACTAGTTAGAAGCTGAAACAAGTTCAGCTTAACGAAATATAACACCAATCAAGCTTGTTTCTCTTTTCTATCTTCTCTTCTCTTTTTTCTTGCTATTATTTAAAGCCGAACTTCCACTCCATTTCTACGAAGTTCTTCTTTTAAATCTTTAATTTCAATTTCTTTAAAATGAAAAACACTGGCTGCAAGTGCTGCATCAGCTTTTCCTTCAATAAAAGTATCGCAAAAATGCTGCATATTTCCAGCACCACCTGAGGCGATGATCGGAATATTTAATTCTGAAGATAAAACTGCCAGGGCTTCATTAGCAAAGCCTTCTTTGGTTCCATCGTTATTCATAGAGGTAAATAATATCTCCCCGGCCCCACGCTCTTCAACTTCTTTTGCCCATTGGAACAAATTGATATCTGTAGGCACTTTTCCACCAACCAAATGCACCAACCATTCGCCGTTTACCTGTTTGGCATCAATAGCTACTGTAATACACTGACTGCCGAATTTAGCTGCAAGTTCATTAATTAGATCAGGATTTTTCACCGCAGAAGAGTTTATAGAAACTTTATCCGCGCCGTTTTTAAGCAAAATATCCACATCTTCTACTGATGAAATTCCACCGCCAACGGTAAACGGAATATTTACTTTTTCGGCAACACTTTTCACTAAATTGGCCAAAGTTTTGCGCTTCTCTTCAGTAGCCGAAATATCAAGAAAAACCAATTCATCTGCGCCAGATTTGGCATAGATCTCAGCCAATTCCACAGGATCACCGGCATCGCGTAAATCTATAAAATTTACGCCCTTAACGGTTCTTCCGTCTTTAATATCCAGGCAGGGTATAATTCGTTTTGTAAGCATTTTAAAGGTTTTGTAGTAAATAAATACTTTTTAATTCCCCCTTTGAGGGCTAGGGGGCTATTATAAATCTCTCTAATTCTTTCATTTTAATACGACCTTCATAAATCGCTTTTCCTATTATAGTGCCTTCGCAGCCAAGTTCAGCCAGTTCCGGTAACTCGCTAAAGGTAGAGATTCCACCCGAAGCTATAAGTTTTAGTTTTTTATTTTCTGATGAAGTTTCCTCAAGAATTCTGCGATACAGTTCAAAGGATGGACCTTCCAGCATCCCATCTTTAGAGATATCGGTGCAAATTACATAGTTTATTCCCTCATCCTGGTATTCCTGAATAAAAGGAATCAGTTCCTTATTAGATTCTTCCTGCCAGCCGCTAACTGCAATTTTTTCATTGTTGGCATCAGCACCCAGGATTATTTTATCTGAACCAAATTTCTGAATCCAGGATTTAAAAATATTAGGATCTTTAACCGCGATACTTCCACCGGTAATTTGATTTGCTCCACATTCAAAGGCAATTTGCAAATCTTTGTCGGTTTTTAATCCCCCACCAAAATCTATTTTTAAGCTGGTTTTTGAAGCGATCTCTTCCAGGATTTTATGGTTTACAATATTTTTTGATTTTGCACCATCTAAATCTACCAAATGCAAATACTGAATTCCGTGCGCCTCAAAATTTTTAGCTACTTCTAGCGGGTTCTCATTATAAATTTTCTTGGTATTATAGTCACCTTTGGAAAGGCGTACACATTTACCTTCAATTATATCTATAGCGGGAATTATTCTCATCTTTTAAGTAAAAAATTAAAATGTTACTTCTATATTTTTTTGCCACGAATGCACTAATGTTTTGTTTTATTATCAATTTTGCTTCTCTATGTCATTACGAGCGACAAAGGAGCGTGGTAATCTTTTGATAGAAATTTTCTGGTTGAACAGATTGCTTCAGTCGTGTCTCCATCGCAATGACGTAGTCTTTAAATCTACTTTATCGTGTTGGGTTGGGTCACTTTCAAAAAATTCTCCAGAATTTTCTCCCCCGCATCACTACTTTTCTCTGGATGAAATTGTACACCATAGAAATTATCTTTTTGAATAGCCGAAGTGTATTCTACTCCATACTCGGTTGAAGCTATGGTTTCTGCGCATTCCTTTACATAAAAACTATGTACTAAATACACGAATTCTCCTTCTGAAATCCCAGTAAATAAGTCTGATCTTAAATCATAAATTTTATTCCACCCAATTTGCGGAACTTTTAATTGGTTATCGAATTTCACCACATCAGCATGAAAAATTCCAAGTCCGTCTGTATCTCCTTCCTCGCAATAAGTACACATTAACTGCATTCCCAGGCAAATTCCTAAAACCGGCTGTTTTAAAGTAGGAATCACTTTATCTAAACCCGTAGACTTTAGCATTTTCATTGCGCTGCTGGCCTCGCCCACTCCTGGGAAAATTACTTTATCTGCTGACTTTATTTCTTCGGCATCACTGCTTAAAATAGCCTTATATCCAAGTCGCTTTATGGCAAATTTGATACTTTGAATATTACCCGCTCCGTAATCTATAATTACAATCTTCAAGCCCCTTCCGGCTCCCCCTAAGGGGGAGGGCTTTTTATTCATTTCATTCTCAATTTTCAAAATCTAAACATTTTTTAGTTCACATTATTCCCCCTTCGAGGGCTAGGGGGCTTTTAAAGCATTCCTTTAGTTGATGGAAGTATCATTTTTTCAGCATCACGTTTTACCGCTACTTTAATCGCTTTGGCAAAAGCTTTAAATATCGCTTCAATTTTATGATGTTCATTTAGTCCTTCAGCTTTTACATTTAGGTTGGCCTTAGCGCCATCGGTAAAAGATTTAAAGAAATGATAAAACATTTCAGTAGGCATTTTTCCAACCATCTCTCGTTTAAATTCGGTTTCCCAAACTATCCAGTTTCTGCCACCAAAATCTATGGCCACCTGGGCCAGGCAATCGTCCATAGGTAGGCAAAAACCGTATCGTTCTATTCCAAGTTTATTGCCCAAAGCTTTGCTAAAAACTTCTCCAAGTGCAATTGCCGTATCTTCTATAGTATGATGCTCATCAACTTCCAGATCTCCTTTAACTTTCACCGTAAGGTCCATTTGTCCGTGACGTGCAATCTGATCTAGCATATGGTCAAAAAATGCAATTCCGGTACTAATTTCAGATTTTCCGGTACCATCTAAATTTAGTTGAATAAATATATCGGTTTCATTAGTTTTTCTTGAAATTTCAGCTGTTCTATCATTCAACTTTAAAAATTCATAGATCTCTTTCCAACTATCGGTTTTAAAAGCAATAGTTTCCTTAACTTTTTCCTGATCGTTTTTCACTTCATCAGTTGCAAGATCTTCGTGAGTATCTATAAAAATGCCTTTACCGCCAAAATTATAAGCAAATTCAATATCTGTAAGTCGGTCGCCGACCATAAAAGAATTCTTTAGATCGTAGTTTTCTTCGTTATTTAGATATTTCTCCTCTAAAAGTCCGGTATTAGGCTTTCGGGTGGGAGAATTATCTTTTGCGAAAGTACGGTCCATTAGCACTTCCTTAAATTCCACACCTTCATTTTTAAAAGTTTGAAGAATAAAATTTTGAATAGGCCAAAAGTCTTCTTCAGGATAAGCTTCTGTTCCCAGACCATCCTGATTAGTTACCATGACCAACTCAAAATCCAATTCTGCGGCAATCTTCTTTAAATAATATAAAGCTTCCGGGTAAAATTCCAGCTTTTCAATACGGTCTACCTGGTAATCTTCGGGCTCGTGAATTAAAGTCCCATCACGATCTATAAATAATACTTTTTTCATAATCTATT